>NZ_BACW01000635.1:0-1787 GCF_000333315.1 Curtobacterium sp. B8 | reverse complement strand
CCGCACCACGCCAGGAGTCCCTCCCCCATGAAGTCCCGCCGCCGCCGCCGCCGCCGCACCAGCACCGTATCCGTCCTCCTCGTCCTCGCCCTGGCACTCGGTGGGTACGCCCTGCACGCTGCGCTGGCCCCGTCGGACGGGTCGAGCGCCGCGACCGAGTCGAACACCCGATGTTGACGAGGGCCTGGCCGATGATCCAGGCGAGGATGCCGCCGGTGACGGTCTTCACGAACGGGTCGCGGCTCTGCCGGATCACCTTGATCATGCTGATCGCCAGCACGACGAACAGGGCGAGCACGACGACCGCGCCGATGAGTCCGAGTTCCTCGCCGATGATCGCGAAGATGTAGTCGTTGTCGGCCTCGGGCAGCCAGGACCACTTGGCCTTCGAGTTGCCGAGCCCGACGCCGAAGACCCCGCCGGACGCCAACGCCCACATGCCGTGCACGGGCTGCCAGCAGAGGTCTTGGTACTGGTTCGAGTCGGTGCAGCCGGAGAGCCAGGCGCTGATGCGGTACGACCGCGACGAGGACGACATCGTGACGAACGGCAGCGCGACCGCGATCGCGCCGACGACGGCGAGCAGGTGCTTGACCCGGGCGCCGCCGATGTAGAGCGCGCCCAGCACGAGGATCAGCATGATCATCGCCGTGCCCTGGTCGCCCCCGAGGAGCACGAGGCCGAGCGGGAGGAGGATCGCGATCCCGATCGGGACGAACAGCTCCTTCCAGTTGTCGAGCTTGTCGCGCTTGACGTACATGATCGCGCCGACGCCCAGCGCGAGGCCGAGCTTCACGGCCTCGGACGGCTGCGCGGTGAACGAGCCGATGCCGATCCAGTTCCGGTTGCCCTGCACCTCGATGCCGAGCGGCGTGTAGACGAGCAGCTGCAGCGCGAGGGCGGCACCGAAGATCCGCATGGCCCACTTCCGCCAGACGCGGGAGGGGACGCGACTCGCGATGAGCATGAGCGGCACACCGAGCACGGCGTAGAGGCCCTGGCGCGAGGCGGCGCCGAAGAAGTCGTGCGTGGCGGCGTACTGCTCGACGCTCGACGAGGACAGCACCATCACGACGCCGAAGACGACGAGGAAGAGCGTGACGCCGAGGATCGTGTAGAACGTCGCGGACTCGGCCACGAACACGTTCTTCACCGCGACCACGGCACCCTGCGGACGACGCCGCCCGGAGGCGCCGGCGTCGGTCGCACGCCCGGTGCGTGCGGCACCCGTCGTCGCGCCGCGTGCGGCACCCGTCGTCGCGCCGCTAGTGCCGTTCGCCGGAAGGTCCGCCATCGCCGTTTCCTCCCAGGTGCTCGTGGACCGCCGCCGCGAACCGACGCCCCCGGTCGGAGTACGAGTCGAACTGGTCGAACGACGCCGCAGCCGGGGCGAGGAGGACCGTGTCGCCCGGCCTCGCGACCGATGCGGCATGCCGGACCGCCTCGGGCATGACCTGATCAGTGTCCGATGCCTCGACCTGCAGGACCGGGACCGACGGCGCGTGTCGCGCGAATGCCTCCAGGACCGGCTGCCGGTCGGTGCCGATGACGACGACGCCGCGGACACCGGGGCCGAACCGCGCCACGAGCCCGTCGATGTCCACGCCCTTGAACAGGCCGCCGACGATCCACACGACGGTGTCGAACGACGCCAGGGACGCGGTGGCGGCGTGCGGGTTCGTCGCCTTCGAGTCGTCCACCCAGGTGACGCCGTCGGCGCTCGCGACCAGTTCGGTGCGGTGGTGGTCGGCGCGGAATCCGCGGACCGCCTGCTGGATCGCTGCGGG
>NZ_BACW01000636.1:0-5010 GCF_000333315.1 Curtobacterium sp. B8 | reverse complement strand
GCTCGGACCGGGGACCTCTAGAGTCCGACAGATCCACCACTGGGCCGCCCTGCTCTTCATCGCCTCGGTGATGCTGCACATGGCCCGCGTCTTCTTCACCGGCGCGTTCCGCAAGCCGCGTGAGCTCAACTGGGTCTTCGGCTTCGTCCTCTGGGTGCTCGCCATGGCCGAGGGCTTCACCGGCTACTCGCTCCCCGACGACCTGCTGTCCGGCAACGGTCTCCGGATCATCGTCGGCATGATCGAGGGCGTCCCGGTGATCGGTGTCTGGATCGCCTACCTGCTCTTCGGTGGCGAGTTCCCGGGCACGGACATCGTCGGTCGCCTCTACACGCTGCACATCCTGCTGCTGCCGGCGATCCTCGTCGCGGTGCTCGGCGTCCACCTCGTCCTCGTCGTCATCAACAAGCACACGCAGTTCGCCGGTCCGGGCAAGACCAACGACAACGTCGTGGGCGTCCCGATCCTCCCGGCGTTCGCCGCGAAGGCGGGTGGGTTCTTCTTCATCGTCGCGGGCATCCTCGCCCTCATCGCGTCGCTGTTCACGATCAACCCGATCTGGAACTACGGACCGTACGACCCCTCCCCGGTGTCGGCCGGTACGCAGCCCGACTGGTACATCGGCTTCGCCGACGGCGCGCTCCGACTGGTGCCCCCGCACTGGGAGGTCGTCTGGTTCGGCTACACGGTGTCGTTCAACATCCTCGTGCCGATCGCGGTCCTCTTGGGCCTCATCGTGGCGATGTTCATCTACCCGTTCGTCGAGGCCTGGGTCACGGGCGACAAGCGCGAGCACCACATCCTCGACCGTCCGCGCAACGCCCCGACCCGCACGGGCCTCGGTGCCGCCGGCATCACGCTCTACGCGAGCCTCTGGGCAGCGGCCTCGTCGGACATCATCGCGACGCACTTCATGGTGTCGATCGACCACGTGATCCACGTGATCCAGGCCACGACGGTCCTCGGCCCGTTCGTCGCCTTCTGGATCACGAAGCGCGTGTGCCTGGCCCTCCAGAAGAAGGACCGCGAGATCGTGCTGCACGGCTACGAGTCGGGCCGCATCGTCCGACTCCCCCACGGCGAGTACATCGAGGTGCACGAGCCCCTCGACGAGTACGAGCGCTGGCGCCTGCTGCAGTTCAACGAGTACAAGCCGCTCATGGTCCGTCCGGATGCTCGGGGTCGGATCACCGGTCTCCAGAAGGCCCGCGCGAATGTGTCCCGGTTCTTCTTCGAGGACCGCATCGCCCCGGTCACGAAGGCCGAGCTCGAGGCTGCGCACGCCGCGCACCACGGGCCCGAGCTGACCGAGGGTGAGCACCCCGCTGCCGCTGTGGGCGCCGGCAACCACTGACGGTCGGAAGCGGTCTCACCCCCGCGCGAAGCACAGCGAACCCCTCGGCCACGTCGTGGTCGGGGGGTTCGCCGTTTCGTTCGTCCCGAAACACCCCCCTGCAGTTCATCAACGATTCAGATTCCTGTGGCAGCGTGTTGTGCAACGCATCCGCCAACGGAACGAGAAACCGATGGACAGCCGGACGGCCGAACACCCCAGGCCGAACCACTTCCTCCTCCACCTCAGCGACACCCACCTCGTCAGCGGTGACGGGCCCCTCTACGGAGACGTCGACCCGGCCGCGCGACTGGCCGAGATCATCGCCGACATCGAAGCCTCCGGGGCGCGCCCCGAAGCGATCGTCGTCACCGGCGACGTTGCCGACAAGGGTGAGCCGGGAGCCTACGCGCGGGTGCGCGACCTCCTGGAGCCCGCCGCGGCCCGCATCGGCGCACAGGTCATCTGGGCGATGGGCAACCACGACGAGCGCGGCGCGTTCCGCCAGGAGCTCTTCGGCCTGCACCCCACCGATCGCCCGGTGGACTTCGTCTACGACGTGAACGGACTCCGGGTCATCACCCTCGACACGAGCGTGCCGGGCGCGCACCACGGCGAGGTCTCCCCCGAGCAGCTCGACTGGCTCGCCGAGGTCCTGTCGGAGGCGGCTCCGCACGGCACGATCCTTGCGATGCACCACCCGCCCGTCCCGAGCGTGCAAGACCTCGCCGTGCTCGTCGAACTGCGCGACCAGGCGAGCCTCGCCGAGGTCGTCGAGGGCAGCGACGTGATCGGCATCATCGCCGGGCACCTGCACTACTCGACGAGCGCCGTGTTCGCGGGCATCCCGGTGTCGGTCGCGAGCGCCACCTGCTACACGCAGGACCTCATGGAGTTCCAAGCCGGGACCCGGGGTCGCGACGGAGCCCAGTCGTTCAACCTCGTCCACGTGTACGGCCGCAACGTCGTCCACTCCGTCGTGCCGATCGGGCACTACGCGACCGTGGGTGAACCGGTGTCGGCCGTCGAGACCGAGGCGCGGCTCGCGGCTGCCGGCGTCCGGATCCCCCCGGCCGTCGAGCCGGCTCCGGTGACGTCGAGCATCCCGGTCTTCACCCTGGACTCGGTACCGCTCTCCCCCGTCCACCCGTAGTCGTCGCCCGAGGCAACGCGCGCGCTCCGACGGAACACCGGTCGATCGACGGGTGCAACGTCGGAGCGCGCGCGTCTCGCGACCACACCCACGGCCAGCCCAGGCCCAGACCCAGACTCAGGCCCAGGCCCAGGCGGACGCTGGCGCGTCCTACGCGCCGGGCCGCTCCCACGGCGCCGGGAACGGGAAGTACTTCTCGAGGAAGTCCGTCACACGCTCCGTACGCTCCTCGTCGCTCACCTCGGGGAAGCTGCCGTCGTTGAGGCAGAAGAAGTCGACGTTGCGCTTCTTCAACAGGTCGTCGAGGGTCTTCAGCCCGGACTGCATGGTCGTGTCGACGTAGCGGACCGACGAGTTCTCCTGGATGATCGCCCGGCCGGTGAGCAGCGCGTAGTAGTGGTACAGCGAGTTCGTCACCGAGATGTTGTCCGCCGCACGGAACCGTGACGCCGCCGTCGAACGGAACTCGTCCGCGAACTCGTGCTCCATCTCGGTCATGATCGACGCGCGCAGCGGAGTCGGTGCGTGCTCGAGGTGTCGCGTCGTGACGGCGCCGAACCGCTGCTGCAGGAGCCGCCGGTTCACCCGGGCCGAGTTCTCGAAGCCGCTGCGCGCCGGGTTGTTCGACCCGAGGCCGATGCGGGTGTCGGCCACGATGAACTTCGTCACCGAGCCCGGGCTGAAGACACCGACGGGTCAGCGAGCCGCCCGAAGAACATGTCGTCGTTTGAGTAGATGAAGTGCTCGCTGATGCCCGGGATGTGGTGGAGCTGCGATCCCACCGCCTGCGAGTTGTGCGTCGGCAGGACGGACGGGTCGGCGAAGAACTCCTCGCTGCGGACGATCCGGACCTTCGGGTGGTCGGCGAGCCACTTGGGCGCCGGCGAGTCCGTCGCGATGTAGATCTGCCGGATCCACGGCGCGAAGGTGTGCACCGAACGCAAGGCGTACTTCAGCTCGTCGATCTGCCGGAAGCGGGCGGGGGCGTCGTCGCCCTCTCCGAGGACGGCGGTCGCCTGCGCGGCCTGGCGGGCGCGCTGGTACTCGATCGCGTTGCCGTCGACCCACGAGAACACGATGTCGATCGGGAAACGGATGTCGGAGACGTGGTCGTCGAACATGTGCTCGACCGTGCGCCAGGTCCGCCCGTACCGCTCGATGTCCGCCACCACGAACTCGTCGATGGGGAGACTGCGGCGCATGAGGGCGTTCTCGACGGGCGCGAGCACCTCGATGTCCGTGACGCGCCAGAACTCGAGTTGCACGCTCGTCTCGGCTCCGTAGCGGAGGCGTCCGAGGGGTTCGAGCCGCGGACGGAAGAGGCGGAGCACGGGCTCGTCGGGAGCGCCGAAGCCGTCGTCGAGCACCAGGACGGCCGGGCGCTTCGGGGGCTTGGCGTAGAAGGGCTCGTTCGCGGCCGCCGCCATCACGGCGCTCTCGGCACGCTGGCGGTCCCGCTCGTCCACGGCGATGACGGGGCGCTGGTCGTTGCCGCGGATGAGGAGGTGGTCGACGTCACCGGCGGTGAGGGCGTCGTCGAGGAACAGCAGGTCCTCGATCATGGACTGCTGCGGCGTCAGGTGGCCGTTGATGAGCGTCAGCCGACCCTTGCGCATCACGACGTCGGGCCGGTCGAGACCGCCGGACGACGGTCGAGGGTTCAGCAGTGGACTCTCGGTCACCGGCTCGGTCTCGTCGCTCATCCATGCCCTTCGGGTCGATCGGCCGGGTCCTGCACCCGACTGACTGATCTTACCGTCCGGACAGACCGCGGGTGCGCGCGGCAGCTGGGCGGTCGGGGCACGTCCGTCGCCGTCGGACGGGAGGCGCGGGTCGCGCCCGTCACGGCCCTCCCGTCGGCGACGCAGCGGCCGCTCAGGACCGGGTCGGGTCGGTCTCCCGTGGCACCTTCACCGCGAGCCCGACGGCGATGAACAGCGCCGCGGCGACCACCTGGAGCGCAGCCCACGCCTCGCCGGGGACCGGGACGACGACGAGCGGGTTCCAGCACACCGCCACGGCGACCATGAGGAGTCCGGCCCACCAGGTCCGACCGCGGACGGTGAAGACCAGGACGATGAGGGCGAGCACGGTGACGCCCCACCGTGCGAACACGAAGGCCGACGAGTCGACGAGTGCCACGCACGCGAGGAGGACCACGGCCGCGAGCAGCGACGGTGCGAGCGCCGGCCGCGTGTACGGCGGGAGTTCCCTGTCGCTGCCCGAGCTGCGGGGGGCCGGACGAGTCGGCGTGCGGGGAGCGGGACGCGCAGGCACGCCCTGCTGGGACGACCCGATGGTGGGTCGTCCCTTCCGTGCCGCCATCAGGCGGAGGCGCCGTCGAGGTCGATCGCGCGGAACGGCCGCGACATCGGCGGGAGGCCGCGCACCCGCTCGAGCGCCGGCTCGAGTTCGTCGAGGTAGGCGCGGTACCCCTCGTCGTTGAGGTGCAGCCCGTCGTCGGTGAAGCGGTCGGCGAGGTGGTCGCCGTCAGCCAGCGCGGGCCAGGCGTCGAGGTNTGCGC
>NZ_BACW01000637.1:0-1606 GCF_000333315.1 Curtobacterium sp. B8 | reverse complement strand
ATCCCTAGTACGAGAGGACCGGGATGGACGAACCTCTGGTGTGTCAGTGNTTCTGCCAAGGGCACCGCTGATAAGCTACGTTCGGACCGGATAACCGCTGAAAGCATCTAAGCGGGAAGCCGTCTCCGAGATGAGATTTCCATGCACCTTGAGTGTGAGAGGCTCCCAGCAGACTACTGGGTTGATAGGCCGGATGTGGAAGCGGGGACTAACGACCCGTGGAGCTGACCGGTACTAATAAGCCGAAGACTTGACAACACACTGATTTCCGTGGCCTTCGTGTCACGGGCTCGCGTCCACTTTGTGGTTCCCGACAGACGATCGGGAACGAAACTGAATACTTCAGCGAGATCTGAAGGAATGGTTTTGATCCAGGATCTGGGTCGAAGGTGTTCCGGTGGTCATAGCGAGAGGGAAACGCCCGGTCACATTCCGAACCCGGAAGCTAAGCCTCTCAGCGCCGATGGTACTGCAAGGGGGACCTTGTGGGAGAGTAGGACGCCGCCGGACTCAACGTTGCAACACCAGGGAACCCCTGACCACCACGTGGTCAGGGGTTTTCTGCGTTCCCGGCCCGGTTCCGCCGCCACTTGGCCCGGTAGGCTGTGGGGGTCATGACTGCACCGTTCACCACCGCTTCCGGCTCCGATGTCCGTGTCCGCTTCTGCCCGAGCCCGACGGGGACGCCCCACGTGGGTCTGATCCGCACGGCGCTCTTCAACTGGGCGTACGCGCGCCACACGGGCGGCAAGCTCGTGTTCCGCATAGAGGACACGGACGCCGCCCGCGACAGCGAGGAGTCCTACGAGCAGATCCTCGACGCGCTCCGGTGGCTGCGCCTGGACTGGGACGAGGGCGTCGACGTCGGCGGACCGCACGGGCCGTACCGGCAGTCGCAGCGAACCGACGTCTACGAGGACGTGATCGCGAAGCTCCGGGCATCCGGCCACGTGTACGAGTCGTTCGTCACGCCCGAGGAGATGGAGGCCCGCAACCGGGCAGCCGGCCGTGACCCGAAGCAGGGTTACGACAACCACGAGCGCGACCTCACCGACGAGGAGCGCCAGGCGTTCCGCGACCAGGGGCGCGAGCCCGCGCTGCGGCTCCGTGTGCCCGATCGTGACCTCTCGTTCGACGACCTCGTCCGCGGGGAGATCACGTTCAAGCAGGGCACGTTCCCGGACTTCGTCGTGGTCCGTCCGAACGGCAAGCCGCTCTACACGTTCACGAACCCCGTGGACGACGCCCTGATGGGCATCACCCACGTGCTCCGTGGCGAGGACCTCCTGTCCTCCACCCCGCGGCAGATCGCCCTGTACGAGGCGCTGTACGAGATCGGCCTGGCGGAGTCCATCCCGGTCTTCGGTCACCTGCCCTACGTCATGGGGGAGGGCAACAAGAAGCTCTCGAAGCGTGATCCCGAGTCGAACCTGTTCCTGCACCGTGCGAACGGCATGGTGCCCGAGGGGCTCGTGAACTACCTCGCGCTCCTCGGGTGGTCGATCGCACCCGACCGTGACGTGTTCTCGATCGACGAGATGGTCGCGGCGTTCGACGTCGCCGACGTGAACCCCAACCCGGCGCGTTTCGACCAGAAGAAGCCGAG
>NZ_BACW01000638.1:0-1844 GCF_000333315.1 Curtobacterium sp. B8 | reverse complement strand
CACCGCGTTCTTCGGCCCGGTCATCTCGCCGGCGCCGAAGGGCCAGGAGGCGCTCGACCTCTGGGACGGCGTCGTCGCGGTCGCGAAGTACCCGGGCTTCTTCGAGCTGAAGCGCTCGCGCACCGTCGGCCCGGTCTTCGACACCACCGTCTGACGCGAACGGTCGCCGCACAACCAAAGACGCGCGGAACCACGAGATCGTCTGGTTCGGTCTGACTTTGGTTGCGCAGGAGCGCAGGAGCGCAGGAGCGCAGGAGCGCAGGGCCGGGAGGCACGGGTCGCGCCCGGCAGGCGGGCGCGGCCCGCGGGGACGGCTCAGTCGAGCGGCAGTCGCATGAGTGTCAGGTCGAGCCAGCGGTCGAACTTCCGCCCGACCTCCGGCAGGACGCCGACGGTCACGAACCCGAGCCGTTCGTGCAACGCGATCGACCCGGTGTTCGACGAGCAGATCCCGGCCATCAACACGTGGTGCCCGTCGGCTCGCGCCCGAGCCACGAGTGCGTCCATGAGCACGGTCGCCACGCCCCGCCCGCGGAACCGCTCGACCACGTAGACGCTGTGCTCGACCGTGTGCCGGTAGCCCTGGTGCGGCCGGAAGCCGCTGTACGTGGCGTAGCCCGCGACGACGCCCTCCACCTCGGCGACGAGCACCGGCAGTCCGGCCGACCGCCGCTCGGCAAGCCAACCGTCGAACCAGGGGCGCGGGTGGGGTTCCTCCTGCCAGATCGCCGTGGAGTGCAGCACCGCGTCGACGTGCAGCCCGTGCACGACGTCGAGGTCGCGCGGCTCGCAGTCGCGCACCGTGACCGCGGAAGGGGAACCCGTCGCATATGCTGTCGGCATGTCTCAGATCGTAGACGAAACGGCGCCGGAAGCGGAAACGGCGGACACGGCGTCCGCTGACGACGCCGAGCAGCGTCGACTCGGTGAACGGCTCCGGCGTCTCCGCACCGAGCGCAAGTGGAGCCTCACCGAACTCGCCGAGGAGTCGGGCGTCTCCCGCGCCATGATCAACCGCGTCGAACGCGGGGTGTCCAGCCCGACGGCCACCATCCTCGGGCGGCTGTCCGGGGCGTTCGGACTCACCGTCTCACAGCTCCTCGACGAGAGCCTCGAGCACGAGGTGCCCAGGTCGAGCGACCCCGACCAGGCGCGCGGCGTCCAGCGCGGCGCGACCGCCGACTCCTGGACCGACCCCGACACCGGGTACCGCCGTCGTCCCGTCTCGAGTGCGGACTTCCCCGCGGACGTGACCGAGGTGCGCCTCCCGGCCGGCCGCGGAGTGGCCTACCCGGCGTCCGCGTACGCCTTCCTCCGGCACTGCATCTGGGTGCTCGACGGCACGCTCGAACTCGTCGTCGGCGACGACGTGACGCGCCTCGGCGCGGGGGACCGGATCGAGCTCGGCGAGCCGGCCGACGTGGTCTACCGGAACACCGGTGACGACCTCGTCCGGTACGTCGTCGTCGTGGTCCGGGGCCGGTAGGCGCAGGAATAGGATCGGTGCCATGCGCATCCACCTCGGAACGGACCACGCCGGCCTCGAGTTCAACAAGACCCTCGCCACCCACCTGACGGAGGCCGGGCACGAGGTGGTGGACCACGGTCCGACCGAGTACGACGCACTCGACGACTACCCCTCGTTCTGCATCAACGCCGCGCACGCGGTCGTGCAGGACCAGCGCGCCGGTGTCGAGTCCCTCGGCGTGGTGTTCGGCGGTTCCGGCAACGGCGAGCAGATCGCCGCGAACAAGGTCGAGGGCATCCGGGCCGCGCTCGTCTGGAACGAGTCCACCGCGGTGCTCGCCCGCCAGCACAACGACGCCAACGTCATCTCGATCGGC
>NZ_BACW01000639.1:0-3124 GCF_000333315.1 Curtobacterium sp. B8 | reverse complement strand
AGGATCGCGAGCCAGTTCTCACCCGGGAGCACCAGTGCCAGGACCACGCCGAGGACGACGGGGCCGAGGAAGGCGAGAGCGAACCACCAGACGGACGTCGGGTCCGCCCGACGGGTCATCTGGAAGACCTGGTACATCTGCTTGAGACGACCCGGCTCCTTCGCCGTCGTACCGGAAGAACTGCTGCGTGCCATGAAGACAGGATACGGCCTGAGCACACCCTCGGAGACCGGCGCGGAGGAGGCTGTGGGCGAACGACGGCCCTCCACAGGGCCGCGGAACCGCGTGCTCCCCGACTCCGCGCGCACGAGCATGGTCGACGTGGACGATGACGGCGAACGCAGCGGATGGTGGGCAGCGACGTCCGAGGACGTGTTCCTCGGCTGGGTCGCGGACCGATCGGCGTCGACGGACCGGCACCTGGCGCCGGTCCTGTCCGTCGGACGGACGCCCGACGGACGGCTCGCAGCCGCGGCCCTGCGGCCGAGCGGCCTGCCGATCGGGACAGCGCTGGACCGGATCGGGGTCCCGAACGCGGGCGTTGCCGTCACGCTGACGATGCCACTGCTCGACCTCGCGGTCGCGGCATCGGGCGGAGCGATCGTGCTCGGGACGGCGTCGCCGGACGACGTCGTGGTGGACGATTCGGGCGCAGTGGTGCTCTGCGACCGTCCGCCGGCCTCGGTCGCGTTCGGGGCGACGGTGTCATCGGTCGCTCTGTCGGCGACGACGCGCGGAACGACGCCGACCCCGCACGGAGCGCGAGCGCTTCCGTCACCGCGGACCCCGCCGGGCGTCGACGGCCTCGAAGCCGTCCTGCTCGCGGTGCGCCAGGTCTGGGAACGGGTCGACCCCCGAGATCCCTGCCGGCCCACAGTGGACGCTGCTGTCCGGGCGGCGCGTTCCGGGCGACCGGACGACGTCACCGCGGCGAGGTCGACCGTCCGGGGTGCAGCAGCCCCGCGCCCGGTGCGGTGGGACCCACCAAGAGACCTCTTCGACTTCGTCGGCGTGACCGGGCCCGAGCGCACGACCACGGGGGACGGCAGCCTCGACGCAGTCCTCGAGCACATCCGGGACCTCGTCGAGCACGGGGTGCCGTTCAGGAGCCGACGCGTCCCGCTCCGCCAGGTCGTCGTCGCAGTGGTCGTCGCGGTCGGGGTTGCCGGAGCCGCGGTCCTGGGACTCAGCCGCTGACCCGCCCGCAGGAGGCCCGGGAACGCCCGCCTGCACGCGGAACGGCCCCGCTCCCGGATCGGGAGCGGGGCCGTTCTCGGCAGGTGCCGGGCTCAGTACCCGAGGTTCGGGCCGAAGTTGCCCTCCTCGAGCCGGTTCTTCACCGCGACGAGGTAGCGCGACGCGTCCGCACCGTCGATGATCCGGTGGTCGTAGGACAGCGCCAGGTACACGAACGAGCGGATCGCGATGGCCTCCTGCCCGTCGACCTTCACGACCGCCGGACGCTTCGTGACGATGCCCGTCCCGAGGATCGCCGACTGCGGCAGGAACACCACGGGCGTGTCGAACAGCGCGCCACGCGAACCGGTGTTGGTCAGCGTGAACGTGCCACCCGCGAGCTCGTCCGGCTTGAGCTGGTTGTTGCGCGTGCGCTCGGCCAGGTCGGCGATGGACTGGGAGAACTGCGCCAGGTTCAGCGACGCGGCGTCCTTGATCACGGGAGTGAGCAGACCGCGCTCGGTGTCCACCGCGATCGAGACGTTCTCGGTCTCCGGGTAGACGATCTCCTCGCCGTCGACCGTCGAGTTGATCTTCGGGTGCGCCTTGAGCGCCTCCGACGCCGCGAGGGCGAAGAACGGCATGAAGGAGAGCTTCGAACCGGTCTTCTCGAGGAACTCGGCCTTGTGCGCGTCACGGAACTGCGCGACCTTCGTCACGTCGACCTCGACGACGCTGGTGAGCTGCGCGGTCGAGGTCATCGACTGCACGGCGCGCTCGGCGACGACCTTCCGGAGACGGGTCATCTTCTCGCGGGTCCCGCGGAGGGGCGACACCTCGGCGACGAACGGACCGGCGGGGGCGGCAGCGGTCTGACCGCCGCCAGCCGGCTTCGTGGCGGCAGCCGCAGCGGCGAGGACGTCCTCCTTGCGGATGCGTCCACCGACACCGGAGCCGGTCACGGTCGCGAGGTCGACGCCCTGCTCGTTCGCGAGCTTGCGCACGAGCGGGGTGACGTAGCCGGAGGCCGAGCCGTCCTGCGTCGGGTTCGGCACGGCGGCCGACTGCCCGGACGCGGCCGGAGCCGGCGCTGCGGCCGGAGCCGGAGCAGCAGCCGGCGCGGGAGCTGCGGCGGGTGCCGGGACGGCTGCCGGGGGAGCGGCGGCGGGCGGCGGCACCGGAGCGGCCTGCGGCACCGGCGGAGCCGAGGGGGCCTGCGGCGCGGCGGGCTGCGTCTGGCCCCCCGGCGCGGGCTCGGCCTGCTGCGGCTCGGGAGCCTTCTGCTCCTCCTGCTGCTCCGTGCTCGGGGCGGGCTCGGGCTCGGTGGCGTCGGCCTGGGCCGCGTCCGTCCCCTGGTCGGCGCCCGAGTCGGCGGCGCCCTCGTCAGAGCCGCCCTGGTCACCGGAGCCGGAGCCGTCGCCGATCTTCACCAGCGCGGTGCCGACCTCGACGGTCTCGTCCTCCTGGACGAGGATCTCCTCGACGACGCCCGCGACGGGCGACGGGATCTCGGTGTCGACCTTGTCGGTCGAGACCTCGAGCAGCGGCTCGTCGACCTCGACCCGGTCACCGACGTTCTTGAGCCA
Source organism: Curtobacterium sp. B8 (assembly GCF_000333315.1). NCBI lineage: Bacteria > Bacillati > Actinomycetota > Actinomycetes > Micrococcales > Microbacteriaceae > Curtobacterium > Curtobacterium sp. B8. The sequence goes on along the minus strand of NZ_BACW01000639.1, from coordinate 362 downwards.
TCGTGTGACCGTGCCCTCGGTGACGCTCTCGCCGAGCGCCGGGAGGTTGACGGATTCGCTCATCGGGTGGACTCCTCTTCGCAGGGGTGGTTCGTGGTGGTGGTCATGGTGTTCACAGGGCGTGCAGGGGCTTGCCCGCGAGGTGCAGGAACGCCTCGCCCAGCGCCTCGTTCTGCGTGGGGTGTCCGTGGACCAGGGGAGCGATGTCCTCCGGGTAGGCCTCCCAGTTGACGACGAGCTGTGCCTCGCCGATGAGCTCGCCGACGCGGGCTCCGATCATGCTGACGCCGACGACCGGACCGTCGACCACGCGGACGACCTTGACCGAGCCGGAGGTCCCGATGATGTGGCTCTGCCGTGCC
>NZ_BACW01000640.1:0-7070 GCF_000333315.1 Curtobacterium sp. B8 | reverse complement strand
ACGGTGTCCGGGTGTTCCTGCTCTGCAACCCGCACAACCCGGTCGGGCTCGTGCACGACCACGCCGACCTCGTCGCGCTCGCCGAACTGGCCGCGCGGTACGACGTGCTCGTCGTCAGCGACGAGATCCACGCACCGCTCACGCACCCGGGCGTCCGGTTCACCCCCTTCGCGATGGTGGCGGAGCCGGCCGGGGCCCGCAGCGTGTGCGTGACGTCGGCGAGCAAGGGGTGGAACCTCGCCGGGGTGAAGTGCTCGGTCATCGTGGCGGGGGACGCGCGGACGGCAGCGCTCCTCGACACCCTCTGGGAAGAGGTCGCCTGCCGGACGAGCATCCTCGGCCTGCACGCGAACACGGCGGCGTTCACACTCGCGACGGACTGGCTCGACGACGTGGTCGCGCGGATCGTCGCGAACGAACGGCTGCTCGGCTCGCTGCTCGCGGAGCACCTGCCGGGTGTGGTCTACACCCGGCCTCGCGCGGGCTACCTGGCATGGCTCGACTTCCGGGGCATCGGGCTCGGGGACGACCCGGCGGTGCCGTTGCGGGAGCACGCGTACGTCGCGCTGAACTCCGGCCTCGGGTTCGGGTCGCAGGGGCGGGGGTTCGCCCGGCTCAACCTCGCGTGCTCGCCGGAGACGCTGCGTGAGGCCGTGTTCCGGATCGCGTCGGCGTACCCGTCCGGCGCGCAGGAGGGGCTGGTCTGGCGGGTGGCGTGAGCGCGGCGTGCTGCCTGGCCTGGCCGGGCTGGACCGGGGCGAGACCCGCGGTGAGCGACGTGTCTCGAGCGCTGGCGTGCGAGATCGGTCGCTGACGCCGAGTCTCGGGAGTGTGAGCGGGGTCGGTCAGGCGTCGCCGGGGTCGGCGTCGATGTACTGGTTGCGACCGACGACCCGGATCTGGAGCTCGTCGTCGCGGTCCATCGCGAGGAACTCCCGTGCCACGAAGCCGACGGCGGGCCAGCGGGTCACCTCGGTCACGAGGAGCCCGTCGATGAACACCTGCCACGCGCCGCGCTCGCGGACGGCCTGCACCTGGTACGTCGCCATGCCGCGAGCGTACCGGTCGGGCGGGGTACGGGCAGGCGGCGCGCTCGGGTCGCGTGCGCGGGGTGTGTGCGTGCCGTGCGCGCGGGGTGTGCGCCCGGGTCAGTCGACGCGCTTGGCGTAGAAGCGCAGGGTCGGAACCTCGCCGTCCGGACGGCACCAGCCCGCGGGTCCGCGCCCGGTGAGGCACCAACCGCGCCGCTCGTAGAGGCGCCAGGCGGCCGGGGTGTCCTCCGTGACGTCGAGGCGGACGTGGCCGCCGGGCAGCGACTGCTCGGCGGCGTCGAGCAGTGCGTCCGCGACGCCCCTGCCGCGGTGGTCGGGATCGACGAACAAGCGGGTGACTTCGGGCATCCGGCCGGGTGACGGCACCGTGATGCCGACGTGTCCGACGACGCGGTCGTCCTCGATCGCGACCCATGCCGCCCGGAGCCCGGTCGGGGTGAGCCATGCCGCCGGGTCGGCCGGCCAGGTGCTCGGCCAACCGAAGACGTGGGCGCGCCAGAGGACCTCGACCAGGGCGTCCTGGTCGGCGTCGGTCCGCTCGTGGATGCGCATCTCGACCGACGCTATCGACCAGGAGCGAGCATCGGTCAGGTGGACGATCGGTTCGTCCCCCGAGGCGGACACGAGCGTGGGCACCGACCCGCGCGGACCGAGCGCCGATGGCGGCGCTCGGCGGCCGGGCTCAGCCGAGGTCGAGCCGCATGTGCACGTCCGCGCGGGCGTACGGACTCGGTGCGACCTCGTGGGGCTCCAGGTGCCGGAAGCCGAAGGCCTCGTACAGGTGCACCGCGCTGGCGAGCTGTGCGTTGCTCTCGAGGACGACCCGGGTGGCGCCGAGCGCACGCGCCCGCTCGAGTGCGGCCGCGATGAGGCGCCGACCGGTCCCGTGCCCCTGGTGCTCCGGGGAGACGGCCATCTTCACGAGTTCGAACTCGCCGGGAGCGGTCGGGGCCAGGCCGACGCACCCGATGACGACGGTCTCGTCGCGGTCGGTCAACCGGGCGACGAGTACCGCGCCGCCGGGCTCGACCACACGTCCGACCGGGTCGCCGAGGTACCGGCGGTCCTCGTCCTCGAGGGTGAAGAACCGGGTGATCCACGCTTCGTTGAGCGTCCGGAAGGCCTCGGCGTCGGCGGGGGTGGCGAGGTCGGTGATGGAGACGGTGGCGGTGGGCGTGGTGTCGGGCATGCATCCATGATCGATCGGCCGGTCAGGTGTCGTCCAATACTCGTTCTGTGCGATCGATACGCTGCATGCATGGATGTGGACCTCCGACAGCTCCGGGCCTTCCTCGCGGTCGCCGACGAGCTGCACTTCGGCCGTGCCGCGGCGACGCTGCACATGGCGCAGCCGGCGCTCTCCCAGCAGATCCGTCGGACCGAGCGTGACCTCGGCGTCGACCTGTTCGTCCGGACCTCCCGGAGCGTGGCCCTGACCGCCGCGGGCCGGGTGCTGCAGGGTCGGGCTCGATCGCTCCTCGACCAGGCCGCGCGCGACCTCGACGAGACCGTCCGCGTCGGCCGGGGTGAGGCAGGCCGGCTGGACGTCGGGTTCGTGGTGTCCGCCCTGCCCCTCGGACCGATCGAGCGCGTGCAGGCGTTCCGGGAGCGCTACCCGCTCGTCCGCGTCGAGCTGACCGAGGGGTACACGTCGCACCTCGTGGCGCGGATCCTGCGTGGAGAGCTCGACCTCGCGGTGGTGCGGGACCCGGACCCGGAACCGGGGGTGCGGCTGCTGCCGTTCCGGAGCGAGCGGTTCGTCGCGGCCGTGCCGACCACGCACCGGTTCGCGACCCGGACGAGTGTCGAGGGTCCCGAACTCGTCGACGACCCGTTCGTGTTCTTCCCGGCGGAGGCGGGGGCGCTGGCGACGGAGCGCAACCTCGCGCCGGTGACCTCCGGCGGACGGCGGCCCCGGGTCGTGCAGGAGGCGACGACCTGGGCGACCGTGCTGCACCTCGTCGGCGCCGGGCTCGGCGTGACGGTGGTGCCGGAGAGCGCGGCCCTCGCGGCACCGGACACCGTGGCGCTCCTCCCGCTGGACGGGAGCGACCACCGGAGCGAGCTGTTCTGGGCGGCCCGGGCCGACGACGACCGGGAGATCCTGCGGAACTTCGTCGCGGCGACCGAGCGGTCGACGGCGCGGCCCACAGCGCGGCCGACGGATCGGTCGACGGAAGCGGTGCCGGAGCGGTCGCCGCAGGAGGGGTGGAGCGACCACCGGGAGGGATGACGGAGCCCGGCGCCTCGACGCGGGCGCGGGGAGTCGACGGCAGCACCGGTACCCGCCGGTGCGCGGAGTCGGCGGCAGCACCGGTGCCCGCCGGTGCGCTCAGGCGAGTTTCAGCACCGGCGCCCGTCGGTGCGCTCAGGCGAGCGGCAGCACCGGCGCCCGGTGGTGGCCGAGCTCGTCGTCGTGCCAGGGACGGGCCCCGGCGAGCTCCAGCCCGAGCTGCACGAGGACGAAGCGCACGTGCGGTTCGACGTCGGGTTCCCACGAGCCCTCGACCCCGAGTCCGATGGTGCCGAGCTCGTCGTCGGCCTCGTCGTGGACACCGAGTCGCCAGCGCCCGTCGCCCTGCTCGGAGACGACGGCCCAGCGGGCGGCAGCGAAGCGCGACGACATGCCCTGACCGTACCGACGACCACCGACGGTGCGCGGAGCGGGGTTCCGACGATCGGGGTCGCGCGACCTGCCCCGGAACGCGAGAATCGCTCCGTGGAGATCGTCCGACCGCCCGAACGCAGTGCCCTGGCGAGCTTCCTCCGCGCCCGCCGCGGGGCACTGCGCCCGGAGGAGGTCGGGCTGCCCGTCGACCCGCGGCGACGCGTCACCGGGCTCCGGCGTGAGGAGGTGGCCCGGCTCGCGGGGATCAGCGTCGAGTACTACCGGCGGCTGGAACAGGGGAGCGGGCACCGGATGTCGCTCCAGGTGTGCGCGTCGATCGGTCGGGCACTCCGGCTCGACCGTGCCGGTGCGGCGTACCTGCACCGGCTGGCGACGGCAGGGTCGGAGGTCACGTACGAGCTGCACCAGGACGAGGGGCCGCCGCCGGAGCTGGTCGAGCTGATCACCCTCTGGGACCACACCGCCGCGTACATCATCGACCGCAACCAGGACGTCCTGGTCAGCAACGACCTGATGCGCGCGGTCGCCCCGGGGTACGTGGAGGTCGGGAACAACGTCGGCCTCATGCAGTTCGAAGCACCGCCCGAGCTCCGCGCGGCACCGTCCTGGCAGGAGGGAGCGCGCACCACGGTCTCGCGGCTCCGCTACCACGGCAGCCCGGCCGACGCACGGTGGCAGGAGGTCGTGGCGCTGCTCCTCGAGGACGAGGACTTCGCGGACCTGTGGCACCGGCACGAGGCGCACCCGTTGACGTCGGGCCGGGCGCCGAACCACTTCGACGGGTACGGCTGGGTCGACCTCCGGTGGCAGGTGCTCGAGGCGCACCCCGGGCTGTACACGCTCATCTGCTACGGCACCCCCGGCAGCGTGGGGGAGCGTGCGCTCGCCGAGCTCGCGGCCGGCCTGCGGGAGGGACGGGTCAGCGTCCCGGACGGCGCCGTGGCGACACCGACGAGCGGGAGCCGGCTGTCCCGGTACCGGGGAACCGGACCCGGCGGACCGCGATCCGTGTACTCGCAGGGTCACGACAGCCCGGCGGCCGGGTCCTAGCGTGACGCTCGACCCCACCGTCGAGAGGAAGCGCCATGACATCGCCCACCATCGTGCTCGTCCACGGAGCGTTCGCCGACTCCGCCAGCTTCGCCCCGGTCACCCGGCTCCTGCTGGACCGGGGCTTCACCGTCCGTGTCCCCGCCGTGCCGAACCGGAGCCTGTCCGGTGACGCCGCGGTCATCCGTGCGCTCGTCGAACAGATCGACGGCCCCGTGCTCCTCGTCGGCCACAGCTACGGCGGCGCGGTGATCACCGTCGCCGGCGTGGCCGAGAACGTCGTCGGCCTCGTCTACGTCGCGGGCTACGCGCTCGAGGAGGGCGAGAGCCTGGCGCAGTTGCAGGGCGGCTTCCCCGACTCCGACCTCGCGCAGAACCTCGTGTACGCGCCGTACCCGGTCCCCGGCGCCGAGGACGGGACCGACGTGTCGGTCGTGGTGGAGTCCTTCCCGGACGTGTTCGCGGCCGGTGTCGACCGGTCGACCGCCGAGGTCCTCGCCGTGTCGCAGCGACCGCTCTCCGCGGTGGCCTTCGGCGAGCCGACATCGGTGGCGGCCTGGCGGACGAAGCCCGGCTGGGGGATCGTCTCCGCCGCGGACCACACCATCAACCCGGACGTCGAGCGGTTCGGGTACGAGCGCGCCGGCCTCCGCTCGGTGACCGAGCTCGACGCGCCGCACCTCGTGATGCACTCCCACCCCGCCGAGGTCACCGAGGTCATCACCGACGCGATCGCGCAGCTCGGCTGACCCCCTCGACGACCCCGAGACCACCACCGACCGACCGAACAGAGAGCGGAGACGCACATGCCCTTCATCACCACCGACGACGGCGCGGAGATCTACTACAAGGACTGGGGCAGCCACGACGCCCAGCCGATCGTGTTCCACCACGGATGGCCGCTGTCGTCCGACGACTGGGACGCGCAGATGCTGTTCTTCCTCGCCCAGGGTTTCCGCGTGGTGGCCAGCGACCGCCGCGGGCACGGTCGTTCCTCCCAGATCGACACCGGCCACGACATGGACCATTACGCCAGCGACGTCTCCGCGGTCGTCGAGCACCTCGACCTGCACGACGCGGTCCACGTCGGTCACTCCACGGGTGGCGGGCAGGTCGCGCGGTACGTCGCGCGGTACGGCGAGCCCCAGGGACGCGTGGCGAAGGCAGTGCTGGTCGCCGCGGTGCCGCCGCTCATGCTCAAGACCGACGAGAACCCCGAGGGCACGGACATCTCGGTCTTCGACGGCTTCCGCGAGGCCCTCGCCGCGAACCGGGCGGAGTTCTTCCAGGCCGTGGCGTCCGGCCCCTTCTACGGCTACAACCGCCCCGGCGCCACCCTGTCCGAGCCGGTCGTGGCCAACTGGTGGCGACAGGGCATGACGGGCAGCGCGCTCGCACACCTCGAGGGCATCACGGCGTTCTCGGAGACCGACCAGACCGAGGACCTCCGCGCGATCACCGTGCCCGTCCTCGTCCTGCAGGGCGACGACGACCAGGTCGTGCCGTACCGGGCGGCGTCGGTGAAGCAGGCGGAACTGCTGCAGGACGCGACGCTGAAGATCTACGAGGGGTACCCGCACGGCCTGCTCACCACGCACGCCGACGTCCTGAACCAGGACATCCTGGAGTTCATCCAGCAATGAGTCCGCCGCGTGGTCGGCGCAGCCCAGCGCTGTGCCGGCTACGCGGTCTTCGACACGTCCTCGGTGAAGCTGCGGACGCGTCGGAGCAGCGCCTCACCGCGCATCGCGATCGTCGCCGGCGGGTTGAGGTGCGGCGGTGCGGTGCGGATGAGCATCGAGCACCCGAGGTCTTCGCAGATGTAGGAGCCGATCGTGTTGCCGTTGCGGCCCGACTCACCGGCGCGCGCGGCCGAGAAGAGGCGCACCTGCGTCGCGGGCTGCGGCGAGTGGCAGAAGGAGCACATCGCGGCGATGCCGGGCCGGAGCGACCCACCGGCCGAGCGGACGACGATGCCGACGGGGCGGTCGTCGATCCACGAGACGATGTAGCCCCGTCGTGCGGCCTGCGGGTCGCGCCAGCCGAGGAACTCGCGCTCGTCCCACAGCATCTCGTGCAGCCCCGGGATCGGGAGCTGCTCGAGTTCCTCGGGGGTGGCGTTGACGAACGACGAGCGGATGTCTGCTTCGGTCAGTGGCTTCACGGTCCGCCCACCCTAACGCTCCAGCCTGGAGGCCCGGATCACCCCGAGCGCGCTCGTCCCGTCCGCCACGAGCACGGCTCGACGGACCGCGTCGCGGCCGAGCCGCCTGGCGGCGGCGTCGTCCGCCGCGAACTCGACGAGCACGCGCGTCGAGCGCGCCATGGCACGCGCGCCG
>NZ_BACW01000641.1:0-16238 GCF_000333315.1 Curtobacterium sp. B8 | reverse complement strand
GACATGGGCCCGCTCGTCACGGAGCAGCACCGCGACAAGGTCGCCTCGTACATCGAGGTCGCCGAGCAGGACGGTGCCGAGGTCGTGGTGGACGGCCGCACGGTCCGACCCGACGGGGACGAGAACGGGTTCTGGCTCGGCCCGACGCTGATCGACAAGGTCCCGACGACGAGCCGCGTCTACACCGAGGAGATCTTCGGCCCGGTGCTCTCCGTCGTCCGGGTGCAGACCTACGAGGAGGGCCTCGACCTCATCAACTCGGGTGCGTTCGGCAACGGCACGGCGATCTTCACGAACGACGGCGGCGCTGCCCGTCGGTTCCAGCGCGACGTGCAGGTCGGCATGATCGGCATCAACGTGCCGATCCCGGTGCCGGTCGCGTACTACTCGTTCGGCGGGTGGAAGAACTCGCTGTTCGGCGACCACAAGGCGTACGGCACCGACGGCGTGAGCTTCTTCACCCGGCAGAAGGCGATCACCTCGCGGTGGTTGGACCCGGCCACGCACGGCGGCGTCGACCTCGGCTTCCCGTCGAACGGCTGACGCGCACCGATGACGAACGACACCTGGTTCATCCCCGCCGGTTCCCGCCCCGAGGCGGGCTGGACGGACGTCGTGGACGGACGGATCGCGGGGTGGGCGCACACCGGTCTGCGGACCGGGAGCCTCGCCGACGGCGGTGAGCTGCGCCTCCCGGCCGGTGCGGTGGAACGCATCGTCGTGCCGCTCGCCGGCTCCTTCGAGGTCACGTACGACGGTGCCGCAGGCACCGGTGCGCAGGGCCTGGAGGGACGGGGGAGCGTCTTCGACGGACCGACCGACGTGCTGTACCTGGGTTCCGGGACGGAGGCCCGGATCACCGGAGCAGGTCGGGTCGCGGTCGCCGAAGCGCCCACCGCGGTGGTCAAGCCGACGACGTACACGGCCCGGCAGGACGTGCCGGTGGAGCTCCGCGGCGCCGGGCACGCGAGTCGGCAGGTGCACAACTTCGGCACCCCCGCCGCCCTCGACGCGGACAGGGTGATCGTGTGCGAGGTGATCACGCCCGCCGGCAACTGGTCGTCGTACCCGCCGCACAAGCACGACACGACCGTGCCCGGCGTGGAGTCCGACCTCGAGGAGATCTACTACTACGAGGCCGCGGTCGCCCGGGGCCTCGAGGCTCCGCCGGAGGCCGACCCGTTCGCGCTGCACCGGACGTACGCCTCCGACGACCGTCCGATCGACGAGTTCCGTCAGGTCCGCACGGGCGACATCGCCCTCGTGCCGTACGGCTGGCACGGACCCGCCGTGGCCGCCCCCGGCTACGACATGTACTACCTCAACGTGATGGCCGGCCCCGGGCCGGAACGCGTGTGGGACATCACCGACGACCCGGCCCACGGCTGGGTCCGTCAGGCGTGGGGATCGGAGTCGATCGACCCGCGCCTGCCCTACGGAAAGGACCGCGTCCGATGACCGAGAGCCCACGATCCGGGGCGACCCGGCGGATGACCGTCGGCCAGGCGCTCCTCGAGTTCCTGGCGAACCAGTGGACCGTCGACGGGGACGAGCGCGAGCGCACGATCCCGGGCATCTTCGGCATCTTCGGTCACGGCAACGTCGCCGGGCTGGGGCAGGCGGTGAAGCAGCTCCACGTCGAACAGCCCGGTCTGCTGCCCTACCACCAGGCACGCAACGAGCAGGCCATGGTGCACCAGGCCGTCGGCTTCGCCCGGATGCGCCGTCGTCGCGCGACCTACGCGGCCACGGCGTCGGTCGGGCCCGGCGCCGCGAACATGCTCACCGGTGCAGCGCTCGCGACGACGAACCGACTCCCCGCGCTCCTGCTGCCGTCGGACACCTTCGCGACCCGGACCACCGACCCCGTGCTGCAGCAGATCGAGATGCCGCACGACACGTCACTGCAGGTCACGGACGCGTTCCGGCCCCTGTCCCGGTTCTTCGACCGGGTCGAGCGGCCGGAGCAGCTGTTCTCGATCGCCCTCGCTGCGATGCGGGTCCTCACCGATCCCGCCGAGACCGGTGCCGTGACGATCGCGCTCCCGGAGGACGTGCAGGCCGAGGCGCTCGACGTCCCCGTGTCGTTCCTCCAGCCGCGCGAGTGGCACGTCCGCCGTCCGCTGCCCGAGCACGGACCGCTGGCCCGGGCGGTGGCGGCGATCGCGGCCGCCGAGCGTCCGGTGATCGTCGCCGGCGGCGGCGTGCTCTACTCCGGCGCGGAGCAGGCGCTCGCCGCGTTCGTCGAAGCGACCGGCATCCCCGTCGGCACCTCGCAGGCCGGCGGCGGCTCCCTCGTCTGGGACCACCCGCAGTACCTCGGCGGCATCGGCGCGACCGGTACCGCTGCCGCGAACGCGATCGCCGCGCAGGCCGACGTCGTCATCGGCATCGGCACCCGGTACAGCGACTTCACGACCGCGTCCCGGACCGCGTTCCAGCACCCGGACGTCACGTTCGTGAACGTCAACGTCGCGGCGTTCGACGCGTACAAGCACGGTTCGCAGCTGCCCGTCGTCGCGGACGCCCGGGAGACGCTGGTCGCGCTGACGGAGCAGCTCACGTCCCACTCGGTGTCGGACCGGTACGCGGCGGAGATCGCGGACCGCAAGCGTTCCTGGGACGAGACGGTCGACGCCGCCTTCGCGCCGTCCGGACTGGCCGTCCCCGGTCAGTCCGAGATCATCGGCGCCGTGCAGTCGGCCACCGATCCCCGCGACGTCGTCGTCCAGGCGGCGGGGTCGCTCCCGGGCGACCTCCACAAGCTCTGGCGCGTCCGCGACCCGCTCGGCTACCACGTCGAGTACGCGTTCTCGTGCATGGGCTACGAGATCGCCGGTGGCATCGGGGTGCGCCGGGCCGCCCCCGACCGCGACGCGATCGTGATGGTCGGCGACGGCTCGTACCTCATGCTCCACACCGAGCTCGTCACCGCCGTGGCCGAGGGCATCAAGATCGTCGTCGTCCTCATCCAGAACAACGGCTACGCGTCGATCGGGCACCTCTCCGAGACCGTCGGCTCCGAGCGGTACGGCACGAAGTACCGCTACCTCGACGAGACCGGGTCGTTCGAGGGCGAGCAGGTCCTGCCGGTCGACCTCGCCGCCAACGCCCGCTCCTACGGCGTCGACGTGATCGAGGTCCAGCCCGGGCCGAACGCGATCGAGGACCTCACCGCCGCCGTCCGTCAGGCCAAGGCGAACGACCGGACGACGCTCGTGCACGTGCACGCCGACCCGCTCGTCTACGCCCCGGACGGCGACGGCTGGTGGGACGTCCCCGTCGCGCAGACGTCCACCCTGCCGAGCACGCAGCAGGCCCGCGCCACCTACGAGCAGCAGGTCGCGGCGCAGCGACCCCTCCTCGGCTGAACGACCCACCCACACCCCGGAGGACACCGACGTCATGACCGACACCGCCACCGCCACCGACGCCATCCGGATCGGGACCGCCCCAGACTCGTGGGGCGTCTGGTTCGCCGACGACCCCGGCCAGGTGCCGTGGCAGCGCTTCCTCGACGAGGCCGCTGCCGCCGGCTACCGCTGGATCGAGCTCGGGCCCTACGGGTACCTGCCGACCGACCCGTCCCAGCTGTCCGACGAACTCGAGTCCCGGGGCCTCGAGCTGTCCGCGGGCACGGTGTTCACCGGCCTCCACAAGGGCGACGAGCAGTTCCAGCGCGCGTGGGACCAGGCCGTCAAGGTGGCAGGTCTCGCGTCGAAGCTCGGTGCCGAGCACCTCGTCACGATCCCCGACCTGTGGCGGTCCGACGCGAACAACGAGGTCCTCGAGCCGCGGACCCTGACCGACGAGCAGTGGGAGCGCCTCGGCAAGGGGCACGACCAGCTCGGCAAGGCGCTCCTCGAGGAGTACGGCGTCCACCAGCAGTTCCACACGCACGCGGACAGCCACATCGGCACGTTCCGTGAGACCGTCCGGTTCCTCGAGGTCACCGACCCGCGGTACACGAACCTCTGCCTCGACACCGGCCACTTCGCCTACTACGGCGGTGACAACCTCCGGATGATCGCCGAGCACCCGGAGCGCATCGGCTACCTCCACCTCAAGCAGGTCGACACGGAGCTGCTGTTCGACGTCCTCAAGAACGACGTGCCGTTCAGCACCGCGGTCGCCGACGGCATCATGGTCGAGCCGCCGCACGGGACCCCGGACCTCGCCCCGATCATCGAGGCCGTCGCCGCGATCAACCCCGAGGTGTTCGGCATCGTCGAGCAGGACATGTACGGCTGCTCGGTCGACGCCCCCGGGCCGATCGCCGAGCGCACCTTCCAGCACATCTTCGGCTCCACCTCGGCCGCACGCGTCTCGTAGCGCCGAGCGCCCAACGGCGCGATCCGAGTCACCAGCGACGGCCGGCGGTCGTCCTCAGTCGTCACCTCCAGGAGAACCCATGAGCACCACCGAGAACCTCCGCGTCGCCGTCGTCGGTGCCGGCGCGATGGGCAGCGACCACGTCCGTCGCATCACGTCCACCATCGCCGGTGCGGACGTCGTCGCCGTCGTCGAACCCGATGTCGCACGCGCGACGGCCGCCGCCGCGAAGGCCCCCGGCGCGATCACCGCCGCGTCGTTCGAGGACGCCCTCGACGCCACGCCGATCGACGCCGTCATCGTCGCCACCCCCGGCTTCCTGCACGAGCCCGTCCTGGTGCCCGCGATCGAGCGCGGTCTCGCGGTCCTCTGCGAGAAGCCCCTCACCACGAGCGCCGAGGACTCTCTCCGCATCGTCGAGCTCGAGCAGGCGACGTCCGACCGGCCGCGCATCCAGGTCGGGTTCATGCGCCGGTTCGACCGCGGGTACCAGGAACTCAAGGCGCTCCGCGAGTCGGGCGCCAACGGTGCCCTGCTCGCCCTGCACCACGCGCACCGCAACCCGACGACGCCGCCGAACTTCAGCGAGTCGATGCTGATCCACGACTCCGTGATCCACGAGATCGACATCATCCCGTTCCTCACGGGCGAGCCGATCGTCTCGGTCGAGGTGAAGAAGCCGCGCCGGAACTCGCTCGCACCCGCCGACCTGCCCGAACCGCAGTTCGTGCTCTTCACGACCGCGTCGGGGACGATGTCGATCGTCGAGATCAGCGTCAACGCGCAGTTCGGGTACCAGGTGACGACCGACGCCGTGTTCGAGTCGGGCGTCGCGTACATCGGCCGCGAGACCACGATGCACGTCGTCTCGGCGGGGGTGTCCGGCCAGGGCGTCACGCCGTCGTACATCGAGCGCTTCGGCGCCGCCTACGACGAAGAGGTCCAGCGCTGGGTCGACGCCGCACGGAACGGTGGCATCGACGGCCCGAGCGCCTGGGACGGCTACACGGCGTCCGTGGTCGCTGAGGTCGCCGTCCGCGCCCAGCAGTCCGGGGCCCTCGAGCACGTCACGTACGCCACCGCGAGGCCCGCCTTCTACGAGCCCAGCACGACCGATGCAGGCGCGCTCGCCGGGGTCGGCCCCACCACGACGGGACCGACCCGATGACCACCCCGCTCGACGTGTCGGCCGACCCCTCCGCCGTCGACACCAGGCCGGTCACCCTGCAGGCCGCGACGCAGACCCCGACCGCGCTCTGGAACGACTCCGCCGACCCGCACGAGCTGTCCACCGCGATCCACGAGTACGGGGCCGTCGGCGCGACCTGCAACCCGGTCATCGCCTTCACCTGCATCCAGCAGGACCCCGAGCGGTGGGTGCCCCGCATCCGTGCGATCGCTGCCGAGCACCCGACGGCGGGGGAGTCCTGGATCGGGTGGAAGGCGGTCGAGGAGCTCTCGGTCGCCGCGGCCGAGCAACTCCTGCCCGCGTTCGAGGCGTCCGGCGGGCGGAACGGCCGGCTGAGCATGCAGACCGACCCGCGCCTCCACCGTGACCGCGACGCCCTCGTCGAGCAGGCCGTGCGGTTCTCCGGGCTCGCGCCGAACATCATCGTGAAGATCCCCGCGACGAAGACCGGCATCGCCGCGATCGAGGAAGCCGCGTACCGGGGTGTCTCGATCAACGCCACCGTGTCGTTCACCGTGCCGCAGGTCGTCGCCGTGGGCGAGGCCATCGAGCGTGCCCTCGACCGCCGCGCTGCCGACGGGCTGCCCGAGCAGGAGTTCGGGCACGTCTCCACCCTCATGGCGGGCCGGTTCGACGACTGGCTGAAGACCGTCGTGGCGCGCGACCACGTCATGCTCGACCCCGGCATCCTCGAGTGGGCCGGAGTCGCGGCGGTGAAGCACGCCTACCGGGTGTCCCAGGAGCGCGGCTTCCGGTCGCGCGTGCTCGTCGCCGCCTTCCGGAACCCGCTGCAGTGGTCGGAGTTCCAGGGCGGAGACCTCGTGGTGTCGCCGCCGTTCCAGTGGTTGAAGGACATCAACGACAACGGCTTCCCGTGGCGCCCGGACGCGATCCACGACGAGGTGCCGGCCGACGTCATCAAGGCGCTCCGCGCAGCCACACCGGAGTTCGCCCGCGGGTACGACGTCGACGGCATGACGATCGACGAGTTCGACCGGTTCGGCGCCACGGTGACCACCCTGCGGCAGTTCCTCGACGCCGACGCGAAACTCGACGCGCTGGTCCGCGACATCATCCTCCCCGCCGCATGACCGAACGCGCCCCCGACGCCCGCGACCGCCTCGGCGTCGGCCTCGTCTCCGTCGGCTGGATGGGACGGCTGCACTCACGCGCCTACCGGGCGCTGCCCGACCATTTCCCGGAGCTCGGCGTCCACCCGAGGCTCGTCGTCGCCGCGGACCCGGTCGAGGCCGCCCGCGACCAGGCCGTCGACCGACTCGGCTACGAGCGCGCCGTGGCCGACCACCGCGAGGTCATCGCCGACCCCGAGGTGGACGTCGTCTCGATCTGCTCGCCGAACTTCCTCCACCGCGAGGTCGCCGTCGCCGCGGCCGAAGCCGGCAAGCCGTTCTGGATCGAGAAGCCGATGGGCCGGGAGGCCAGCGACTCCCGGCAGATCCACGACGCCGTCCGGTCCGCCGGCATCGTCACGAGCGTCGGCTTCAACTACCGGCACGCCCCGGCGATCCAACGTGCACGGGAACTCGTCCGCGGCGGTCGGCTCGGCCGGATCACGAACGTGCGCGGGTCGCTCCTCGCCGACTACTCCGCCGACCCGGCGGCGCCGCTCACCTGGCGTTTCGAACGGGAGCGGGCCGGCTCGGGCGTCCTCGGCGACCTGCTCTCGCACGGACTCGACCTCGCGCAGTACGTGGTGGGCCGGATCGCGAGCGTGACGGCGCTCGCCGAGACCGTCATCGCGACACGGCCGCGACCGGGGCAGGGGATCATCGACCGGACGGCGGCTGCGACCGGCGAACACGGACCCGTCGAGAACGAGGACTACGCCGCACTGCTCCTCCGCTTCGACGACGGAGCCGTCGGCACGATGGACTCCAGCCGGGTGATGCGGGGCCCGCACGCCGAGTACGCGCTCGAGGTCTACGGCACCCGCGGCTCGGTGCGGTGGGACTTCCAGCGCCTCAACGAGCTCGAGGTCTTCCTCGACGGCCAGGAGGTCGACGGCTACGCGACGCACTTCGTCGCGCCGGGTGACGGGGCGTTCGCGCGGTTCCAGCCCGGCGCGGGCACGGCGATGGGCTACGACGACCTGAAGACCATCGAGGCCGCGCAGTTCGTCGCGAGCGTGCTCCGCGGTGAGCAGCTCGCTCCGTCGGTCGCCGACGGACTGTCGGCCGCGAGCATCGTCGAAGCGGCGGAGGCCTCCCTCCGCGACGGCGCCTGGCACGACGTCGCGCGCGTCGACGGGATGGTGACGTACCCCGCGGCGACCCCCGCGCTGTAGACGCACCGACAGTCGGACTGCAGGCGCGGTGCAAGCTGGCACCGCGCCTCCAGTCCGCTGGGCGCCCGCGCACCCCCCTCATCCCCGACCCCAGGAGGCAGCATGCCGCTCGTCCGCATCGACCTCGCCACCGGCCGCAGCCCGGAGCAGGTCCGCGCCATCGCCGACGCGATCCACACCGCCATCGTCGACGAGTACGGCATCCCGCCGCGTGACCGCTTCCAGGTCATCACGGAGCACCCGGCGCAGCAGATCATCGCGGAGGACGCCGGTCTCGGGTTCGAACGGACCGAGGGTGTCGTGATCATCCAGGTCTTCACGCAGGCCGGACGCTCCGACGACGCGAAGCAGGCCCTCTACGCCGCCGTGCACGACCGGCTGACCGAGGTCGGCGTCGCGAGCGAGGACGTCTTCATCGGCTACGTCGAGAACGGCCCGCAGGACTGGTCGTTCGGGTTCGGCCGCGCGCAGTACGTGACCGGGGAGCTCCAGGTCCCGTCCTCCTGACGGGCTCGTCGAGCGCCTACTTGTCGACCAGCGTCACCTCGAAGGAGTACCGGTCCGGCCGGTAGCAGTGCACGCCGTACTCCACGGCTCGGCCCGAGGCGTCGTACGCCGTGCGGCTCATCGTCAGCACCGGGTCGCCGTCCTCGATCTCGAGGAGGCCGGCCTCCTCGTCGGTGACCGCCCGCGCTCCGATCCGCTGCTTGGCGACGCGCATCGTCACCCCACGGCCGCGCAGCAGCTGGTACAGGCCGTGCGCCGCGAGGTCCTCGTCCGTGATGTCCGTGAACTCGGGCGGCAGGAAGTTCTCGAGGATCGCCATCGGCACGTCCTCGGCGAACCGGACCCGGCGGATGTGCGCCACCGTCGTCCCCGGCTCGACGCCGAGCGCCTCCGCCACGGTGTCCGTCGCGGGGACGTCGTCACGGACGAGGAGCTTCGTCGTCGGCACCTGCGACCCCTGTGCGAGGTCGTCGTACAGGCTCGTCAGCTCGACCTTCCGCGTCACCGGGCCGTGCACCACCTGCGTGCCGATGCCGCGACGGCGCACGAGCAGGCCCTTGTCGACGAGGTCCTGGATCGCCCGACGGATCGTCGGCCGCGACAACCCGAGCCGTTCCCCGAGCGCGATCTCGTTCTCCAATCGGGCCCCCGGCGGCATCGCACCGGAGCGGATGGCGTCCTCGATGCGCGATGCGACCTGGAAGTAGAGGGGCATCGGCCCGGACCGGTCCAGGTCCATGAACAGGTCGGACGGCAGCTGGCCTTCGTTGGTCATCGCGGTCCTTCGGGGAGCTCGAGCGCGGCACCGCTGCCACCCGGGTCGACGTGCGCGGCACCGCTGCAGCGGGAATGTCGTGACAATACCACCGGGCCCCCGCCACCCCGGGCACGAGCACGACGGGTGTCGCCCTCCGGAACCCCGGCGATCAGTCCGAGAACACCATCGGTCGACGGGAGAGCCGGGGCTGCGGTGCGGCCGTGCGCGGCTTCTCCTCACGCGGTCGGACCGGCGTCACGTGCACCCGGGTCGCGGCGCCCAGCGCCTCGACCGTGTCCGCACGGTGGAGCCGCGCGGCGTGCACCACGATCGCGGCGCAGGCTTCGGCGTCCGCTGCGGCGTCGTGGTGCGCGAAGCCTTCGTGCCCCGCGGCGCGCGCGGCCATCGGCAGCCGGTAGGACTCGAGCGCGTAGGTCTTGCGGGCCACCTGCAGCGAGCACAGGGAGTGGTGCTCGGCCAGCGGCGTCCCCGTCGCGGCGCATCCACCCGCGATCACACCCATGTCGAAGCGGGCGTTGTGCGCCACGAGGACGTCGCCGTCCGCGAACGCCACGATGTCCGCGTACTGCTCCGCCCAGCCCTTCGCCCCCACGACGTCGGCGGCGACGATCCCGTGGATGCGGGTGTTCCACTCGAGGAAGGCGTCGTGCCCGACCGGCGGTTGGATGAACCACGAGGCACGCTCCGCGACCCGGCCGGCGCGGATCTTCACGAGTCCGACGGAGCACGCGCTCGCAGGGGAGCTGTTCGCGGTCTCGAAGTCGATGGCGGTGAAGTTCAACGGCACGGTCCCGATCGTCGCACGGGGCTCCGACATCGGCTGCGGTTGTCGACGGCGTTGCGCCGCGACGGCCTGGAGGCGCGGGGCGGGCCCGACCCGCGCCTCCAGGCCGTCGCCGGCCGCGTCAGCGGGCTCCGCGCCCGCACGCCGGACCGGTCGTGACCCCGTCGCGGGTAGGCTGTCCTCCCGTGGCTCTCACCATCGGAATCGTCGGTCTCCCGAACGTCGGCAAGTCGACCCTGTTCAACGCCCTGACCAAGAACCAGGTCCTCGCCGCGAACTACCCGTTCGCGACGATCGAACCGAACGTCGGCGTGGTGAACCTGCCCGACCCGCGGCTCGACCAGCTCGCGGAGCTGTTCGGTTCCGAGAAGACCGTGCCCGCGCCGGTGTCGTTCGTCGACATCGCCGGCATCGTCAAGGGTGCGAGCGAGGGCGAGGGCCTCGGCAACAAGTTCCTCGCCAACATCCGCGAGGCCGACGCCATCGCGCAGGTCGTCCGCGGCTTCGCCGACGACGACGTCGTGCACGTGGCCAACAAGGTCTCGCCGAAGGACGACCTCGAGGTCATCAACACCGAGCTGATCCTCGCCGACATGGAGACCATCGACAAGGCGCTCCCGCGGTACGAGAAGATGCTCAAGCTCAAGCAGGCCGAGCCCGTCGTCCCCGAGACCGCTCGGGAGGCGCGTGCCGCACTCGAGCAGGGCACGCTGCTGTCCGCGACGTCGATCGACCTCACGCCGATCGCCGAGCTCGGGCTACTCTCCGCGAAGCCGTTCATCTTCGTCTTCAACGTCGACGAGGCCGTGCTCACCGACGAGGCGCGCAAGGCCGAGCTCGCGGCACTCGTCGCCCCCGCGCAGGCCGTGTTCCTCGACGCGAAGATCGAGTCCGAGCTCATCGACCTCGACCCCTCGGATGCGGCCGAACTCCTCGAGTCCACCGGGCAGACCGAGTCCGGGCTCGACCAGCTCGCGCGCATCGGGTTCGACACCCTCGGGCTCCAGACCTACCTGACTGCAGGTCCGAAGGAGTCGCGGGCGTGGACGATCGGCAAGGGGTGGAAGGCGCCCCAGGCTGCCGGGGTCATCCACACCGACTTCGAGAAGGGCTTCATCAAGGCCGAGGTCATCTCGTTCGAGGACCTCATGGCGGCCGGCTCGATCGCCGAGGCCCGTGCGCACGGCAAGGCCCGGATCGAGGGCAAGGACTACGTCATGCAGGACGGCGACGTGGTGGAGTTCCGCTTCAACAACTGAGGCGCCGCGGAGTCGTCACTCGGCGACCTCGTGCATGTTCTGCGCCTGCCACCCCTCGGGCACGGACTCCCGGTACGCGGCAGCGGCGGCCCGGTAGTCCGGCCCGGTCGCCTCGTGCGGCCGGAGTGCCTTCGAGCGGGCGAGCGCCTTGACGGTCGACTCGCCCGTTGCCTTGCTGGTGACCGTGTTGACCTGGAGGAGCTCGAACCCGTCGAGGTCGAGCCCCGCGATCGCGGCAGCTCGGGCCTCGCCGATGGTGTCACCGCTGCCCTCGGATTCCCGGGTCTCGGTGGATCGCAGGGTGCCTCGCAGTGTCGTCACCCTTCCAGTATGGATCGATCGACACGCTGCCCCTGACGTGCGCCAGGATGGGCGCATGACGAACGCTCAGGCAGGGTGGTACGACGACGGCTCCGGCACGATGCGGTGGTGGGACGGCAGCGCGTGGACGGAGCAGGTGCAGCAGCCGGCGGCCCCCGCGCCCGGCATCGGCGGGATGATCGACCGGATCCAGGCCGAGGCGACGTCGGGTGCGAACGCGCGGCCCGCGCCGGCGGGCATGAGCTACGTCGTCCTGCAGGTGGTCCTCAAGGAGAAGTTCTTCGGCACGGGCTCCGGGAACCTGACCGAGCTCGAGCGGGCGATCAACGCGCAGGCCGCGCTCGGGTACCGGCTGCACACGATCACCACGTCGTCGTCGGGCAGTACCGGCTTCGGCGGGGGCGACAGGATCCAGGCGACGATGGTGTTCGAGAAGCTCGTCTGATCACGACAGGTTCGCCGTGGCGCGTCGCCGCCACACGGCGCTAGGTTGTCGCAGAGCAGCCAGCACCGAGGAGCGCCCATGTCGTACGTCGTCGACTTCGTGACCGTGTCCACCGTCGGGCTGGAGTCCTCGCCCGTCGCCGACGCACTCGCTGGCCTCCGCGCGAACGAGGCGCGGTACTTCAAGAACAAGTACGACGTCGACTTCACCACGCAGCCGGCGGCGGAGGTCCCCGACCTCGTGGAGTACGTCGCACGGGTCCTCCGCGAACGGGATGTGACGATCGCGTCCCCGGCGCTGGAGGCGACCGAGTTCGAGGTCGACGGTGTGCGCTGGACGTACGTGTTCTACCAGTCCGGGTTGTCGGTCAACGTGCTCTACACACTCGAACCGGGCGGGAAGCGGGCTGTCGGGTTCAAGCTGTCCGACGGCATGGAGGTGCCTGAGGAGCTCACGGACAAGTTCAAGTTCGCCAGGCAGCGGTCGAAGCTCGCCGGCACGATCCGCGGCTCCTACTTCGTCATCAAGGGCGAGTACTGACGAGCGGGATGGTCAGTCGAGGATCGCGATGATGACCGCAGGGATGCGGTGCTCGATCACGTCCCAGACGATCTCCTTCTTCGCCTTTCGGTAGTCGTGCGACAGGATGTTCCGCGTCCGTCGGACTGCGGCGAGAGACAGTCCCTCGGGCAGCAGCGCAGCGCGGTCTGTGGGGAGGCGTCCGACAAGGTCGTCGAAGTGGATCACCACTGCCTCCGCTGCACGGTAGGTCAGACTCCGCGGCGCGTCGAATGCCGGTCGCCCGTGCTCCACGATCTCGGAGCACTCGGCGAGCAGGTCGAGGAAGCCTTCTCGGAGCGCGGACCAACGTTCGCGTGGTTGCTCGGACTCGCCTCGCGGAACTGGATGGAATCGGTCGCTCACAGCGGCACGGCCTCACCGAGGACGTGGGCGAAGTGCGGGTCGTCGCCGATGTCGTCCGTCAGCAGGTCGACCTCGAAGCCGGTCATCTCCTCGACCGCGTGTGCGAAGCCACCGAGGTCGAAGAGCGACGCCTCCGACGTGAGCCCGACGAGGAGGTCGATGTCGCTGTTCGGGGTGTCGTGTCCGCGGATCGCGGAGCCGAACACGCGGACGTTCACGAGGTGGTGCCGGTTTGCCTCGATCAGGATGTCGTCCGCATAGATGCTGAGCGGGATGCTGGGACGTATCTGAGCCGCACGGAGGATGCGCTCGAGTGATTCTGCGCGGGGCTGCTGTCGGCCACTTTCGTACGCGGAGATCGTGGGCTGTTGCATGCCGGCCGCGCTCGCGAGCGCCGCCTGGGACATGCCGATGTCGAGCCGAGCCGACTTGATGAGATCAGCAGCTCGATCGACGCGCATGGAGCCCTCCCATAGCGAGGGACTATACCGCCTACGACTGCTGATTCAGCCGTGTAGGGGAAGGATCAGCGCCCGCTCCACCGCACCCACGCCTGCACCTGCGCGCGCGCCCCTTCGAGCGACGAGTGTGCACCGCGGATCGAGCGGTCCGGCGACGAGACGACGTACTGCCGTGCCCGGGTGACCTCGCACAGCTGGTCGGCACCGAACGACACCTTCCAGTGGTCCTCGGCGTCCCTGACCCACTCCAGACGATTCGGCATGTCGACTCCTTGTTCACCGCGTCGATGCCGCGGTCGTGAATCGGACAGTAGACCCGGACCCCGTGAGACCGGGGTACGCCCTGGCCCGGATGCGCGGACCTCCGGTGTCGTTCCGGGCACGTTCCGTACCGTCACGGGGAACGAAGGGGGACAACGTGAAGTACATCAGTTGCGAAGGTGTCGACGTGATGACCGGCGATCTCATCGCGGACGCGGTCATGGACTACGCGGCGGTGCTCGGCGCGAACGCGCGGACCGACTCGGTCTCGGTGCCGTCGGTCGGTCCCGACGGTGCCCTGATCCGGACGACCCTCCTCGTCGGACCGGCCTCCGAGTTCGTCGTGATCCCGGCTCCGGATGACGTGCTCGAGCCGGAAGACCCGGACTTCATCCGCCGCCTGCGCGACGCCGCGGGCCGGGCCGGTGATGCGCGCCCCCTCGACGCGGACGGCCGGCCGCGGTTCGTCGGCGCTGACGGGCCTTCCCGCCGCTGAGGCCGTGCACGACGAAGCGCGCCGCCGGGAGGACCGGCGACGCGCTTCGTGGGGGAGTGGATCAAGCAGCGAGCAGGAGCTCACCCGCCGTGACGTCCTGCGCCTGCAGGAGCGTGCGGCTGGCCTCGCCGCGCCAGGACCGGCCGGGGATGGTCCAGCCGGCCTCGCCGCGGACCTCCACGCGTGCCCCGGGGGCGACGAAGGCGCCGAGGTCGTCGGCGTCCATCCGGACGAGGTACTCGCGCCCGGTCCAGACGTCCCGGACGGGGAACTCGGCGATGTTGTCGGGGGAGGTGACGGGAGCCGCGAGGGCGGTCCCGATGATGCTGAGTCGGTCGTTGCCGACGTTCGTGATGGTGTTCATGGTGCTGGTCTTCCTGAGTCGTTCGGCGCCGTCGCGGTGTCCGCTGCTCGGTCCGTGACTTCGTGGTCCCGGTCGTTCGCGGTGTCCGCTGGCGCGCACGCCGTGTGTCGACGTGCGGCTCGTCCGTCGGGACGAGCGGTGGTCTCGTGGGAATGCGATCCCGGTTGGATCGGTGTCGAGACGGTTCGGTGTGCGCGAATCAGATGGGTTCGCTGCAGTGCACCAAAGCAACAGTATAGGTCGGAACCTGCCAGGTGTCCAGGCTCAGGCCAGGAACGCGTCCCAGCGGGCTCCACCGGCCGCCACGTTGCCGCTCCGGTCGAGCCGGCCCGCGGGGGATCCGGGCTTCCGCCCGGCCTGCTCGTGGATGCGTCCTGCGAACGTCGCGGAGAAGTCGAGCCGGGGCACGGCTGCGGTCACCGTGCGGAGCACGTCCGGCGGCACGAGGTCGAAGCCGACCCCGGACACGTCCAGCGAGGTCGCGACCTCGAGCAGGTGCCCTTCGACGTCGACGTCCGGGTCCACCGAGGTCCACATGTGGCGCTCGATCACCTCGCCGACGCGTCGTGCTCGCGCAGGGTCCCACCCGGCACCGAGCGCGAAGACCGACCCGACCGCGCCACCCGCGTCCTCGAACGGGATCGTGTGCGCGTCGAACGACGGCGTCACCCCGAGGTCGTGCAGCATCGCCGAGACGAAGAGCAGCTCGCGGTCCGGCTCGAGCCCGGCGGACGACGCGATGACCGAGGCCCACGCCCACGACCGCAGGCAGTGGTTCACGAGCGCCGTCGGGGACCACGTGCGGACGACCTCGAGCGCGCGCGCCGCGACGGCGGTGGGCGGTGTCAGCAGGGCGTCGACGTCGGTGGTCACGGCACGACGCTAGCGCAGGTCGCGACGCGACCCCCTGACGGCCTGGAGGCACGGTGCAGGCCCGCCCCGCGCCTCCAGGCCGTCGACCGGTTCAGTTCAGGGTGGGGGTGTCCTCCGGCACGACGCCGCCGCCGTACAGGTCGGTCGCCAGGTCGCGGAGCGCGCGCAGCGCGACGCGCTGGGTGAGCGGCCCGTACGAGATGCGGGCGACGCCGAGGGCCTCGTACTCCGCGGCGGGCAGTGCCCCCGGGAGGCCGATCACCGAGAGCTTCCCGCGGCCGAGCCCGTCCACGAGGCGCTCGACGACGTCGCGCTGGATCGCTCCCGGGACGAACACGAGCGGGGCACCGGCGTCGAGGAACGCCTTGCCGCGGGCGATGGCGTCCTCGATGCTCTCGTCGAGCGGGCGGTCGCCGCCACGGGCGATGGCGTCGGTGCGGGCGTTGAGTTGGAAGTCGATGCCCTCGGCCTCCACGGCCTTGGTGATCGCGGCGACGCGGGCGACGGCCTCGTCGAACGGGCGGAGGCGGTCCTCGACGTTCGCGCCGACGACCCCGACGCCGATGGCGCGTCGGATCGTCTCGGCCGGGTCGTCGTAGCCGTCGTCGAGGTCGGCGGTGACGGGCAGGTCGGTGGCGGCGACGACCGTGGCGGCTCCGGCGAGGGCGACGTCGAGGGGCATGCCGCCGTCCTCGTAGCCGTGGCTCGCGGCGATCGAGTGCCCGGCGGTCGCGATCGCCCGGGTCTCGGGGAGGTCGCTCACGACCTTGGCGCTGATCGCGTCCCACACGTTCACGACGCGGAGGATCTCGGGGGCTTCGTGCAGCTGCTTGAGGGTGGACGCCTTGTCGGCGGTGCTCGTGCTCATGACGCCGACAGTAGGCCGAGCCCGGGGTCGCCGTCCCGTGGTGCGCGCCTGCGCGACGCAGGATGACGGTC
>NZ_BACW01000642.1:0-1391 GCF_000333315.1 Curtobacterium sp. B8 | reverse complement strand
TCGTGGTCGGCTCGATGAACCGCGGCGGACTCCGCGAGGCGACGTTCGAGATGGACGACCGGTACACGGCGTACTCGGCACGCGCCATCAAGGACGCCGGTCTCGACTTCGCCAAGCTCCTCGTCCGCGTCGCGCTCCAGGACGCCGCGACCGCCCCGACCCTCGAGGCGACGGCGCGTGCCGTCAGCGAGGCCGCGGCGCTGCGGCTGCCGATCATGCTCGAGCCGTTCATGTCGTCCTGGCGCGACGGGAAGGTCGTGAACGACCTCACGGCCGACGCGGTCATCACGTCGATGGCGATCGCGGCCGGCCTCGGGGAGTCGAGCGCCTACAGCTGGCTCAAGATCCCCGTCGTCGACGACATGGAACGCGTCATGGCCGCCACCACGCTGCCGACGCTGCTGCTCGGCGGCGATCCGTCCACGCGCCCGGTCGAGACCTACGCCAGGTGGGCGGACGCGCTCGCACTGCCCGGCGTCCGCGGGCTCGTCGTCGGACGGACCCTCCTCTACCCGCCGGACGGCGACGTCGCCGCCGCCGTCGACGTCGCGTCCTCGCTCGTCCACAGCCGGGAGGCGCGGGGCGCGTTCTCCACACCGGCTCGCGGTCCCGCCGACTCGCCTGCCCCGTCCACCACCATGGACTCGTCCATCCCGGAAGGAAGCAACGCATGACCACCACGGACCAGACCACCACGACCGTCGGCCACTGGATCGACGGGGCGCACGTGGCGTCGACGTCGGGGCGGACGGCACCGGTCTACGACCCGGCGCTCGGCATCGCGACGAAGCAGGTCGCCCTCGCGGACGAGTCCGAGATCCAGGCGGCCATCGCGAGTGCGAAGGCGGCGTTCCCCGCGTGGAGCAACCTCTCCCTGGCGAAGCGGCAGCAGATCCTCTTCGCCTTCCGCGAGGTCCTCAACCGCGACAAGGCCGAGCTGGCCGAGATCATCACGAGCGAGCACGGGAAGGTCATCGACGACGCGCTCGGCGAGATCGCCCGCGGACAAGAGGTCGTGGAGCTCGCGACGAACATCCCGAGCCTGATGAAGGGCGAGTTCTCGGACCAGGTCTCGACCGGCATCGACGTGTACTCGATCCGCCAGCCGCTCGGGGTCGTCGGCATCATCTCGCCGTTCAACTTCCCGGCGATGGTGCCGCTGTGGTTCCTGCCGATCGCGATCGCCGCCGGCAACACCGTGGTGCTCAAGCCGAGCGAGAAGGACCCGTCCGCCGCGATCTGGCTGGCGCGGAAGTTCACCGAAGCCGGTCTGCCCGACGGCGTGGTCACCGTCCTGAACGGCGACAAGGCCGCGTCGACGGGCTGCTGACGAGCCCCGACGTCGAGTCGATCTCGTTCGTCGGCTCGACCCCGATCGCACAGTACGTGTA
>NZ_BACW01000643.1:0-3908 GCF_000333315.1 Curtobacterium sp. B8 | reverse complement strand
GTGAACGCGTACTGCGTGTCCGTGTCGATGTTCATCTTGATGACGCCGTTGTGCACGGCCTCGTGGATCTCGTCGTCGGTCGAGCCGGATCCGCCGTGGAAGACGAGGTCGAGCGGGTTCTCGCCGGTACCGTGCTTCGCGGCGACCGAGGCCTGGATCTCGCCGAGGAGCTCCGGACGCAGCTTGACGTTGCCGGGCTTGTAGACGCCGTGCACGTTGCCGAAGGTGAGCGCGGCGATCCAGCGGCCCTGGTCGCCGAGGCCGAGCGCGTCGACGACCTTCTCGACGTCGTTCGGGGTGGTGTAGAGCGCGTCGTTCGTGCCCTCGTGCGCGACACCGTCCTCCTCGCCGCCGACGACGCCGATCTCGACCTCGAGGATCGCGTTGATGTTCCGCGTCTTCGCGATCATCGTCTTCGCGATCTCGATGTTCTCGTCGAGCGGCACCGCCGAGCCGTCCCACATGTGGGACTGGAAGATCGGGTTGCGGCCCTGGCGGACCTCTTCCTCGCTCGCGGCGATGAGCGGGAGGACGAAACCGTCGAGCGCGTCCTTCGGGCAGTGGTCGGTGTGGAGGGCCACCGTGATGTCGTAGTTCTTCGCGACCTCGTGGGCGAACTTCGCCATCGCGAGCGCGCCGGCAGCACGGTTCTTCACCGTGTGCCCCGCGAAGTAGTCCGCACCACCGGTGGTGACCTGGAGGATGCCGTCGGAGCCGGCCTCCTGCAGCCCCTGGAGGACCGCGTTGATCGTCTGCGACGACGAGACGTTGACCGCGGGGTAGGCGAACTTGCCGGCCTTCGCTCGTTCGAGCATCTCGGCGTACTGTTCCGGCGTTGCGATGGGCACTGCGATCTCCTTCGACTTCGGTGGTGTCCTCGCTGAGCCTAGTCAGCCGCACGGGGCCCCGCCGGCCGGTTCCGGACAGCCGCGCCAGCGCCGGGCTGGCCGTGCCCGGTGGGGAGAGGCGCGGTCCGGGTCACGCGCGCGCGTTCCGTCCGTGGTGCACATACGTTCACAGCGCTCGCGACCGGCCCGCCTCGCGGCGTGCCGTCGCTACGCTGGGCGCGTGACTCCCACGACTGAGACCGGCTCCCTGTTCCTCCAGCCCGACCGCAACCTCGCGCTCGAACTCGTCCGTGCGACGGAGGCCGCCGCGATCCGTGCGCAGCCGTGGGTCGGGCGTGGTGAGAAGAACCTCGCCGACGGTGCCGCGGTCGACGCGATGCGGAAGTTCCTCGGCACGGTGAACTTCGACGGCGTCGTGGTGATCGGCGAGGGCGAGAAGGACAACGCCCCGATGCTCTACAACGGCGAGCACGTCGGCAACGGCCACGGTCCGGCGTGCGACATCGCGGTCGACCCGATCGACGGCACCTCGCTGACCGCTGCCGGCCGGCAGAACGCCATCTCGGTGATGGCGGTGTCCGACCGCGGGTCGATGTACGACCCGTCCGCCGTGTTCTACATGGACAAGATCGCCGCCGGTGCCGAGGGCCGCGGGGTCCTCGACCTGGAGAAGCCGATCGGTGAGAACATCCGAGCCCTGGCGAAGGCGAAGGACAAGGACATCGAGGACATGCAGATCGCCGTCCTCGACCGGCCCCGCCACGACGAGCTCATCCGTGCGATCCGTGCGACCGGCGCGGGGACGCGGCTGCTGCTCGACGGTGACGTCGCCGGCGGCATCTCGGCGGCGCTGCCGGGGTCGAAGATCGACATGTGCGTCGGTGTCGGCGGGACGCCGGAGGGCATCATCACCGCGTGCGCGATCAAGGCGCTCGGTGGTGTGATCCTCGGCAAGCTGCAGCCGAAGGACGACGAGGAGCGGCGGAAGGCGATCGACGCCGGCCACGATCTCGACAAGGTCCTCGACCAGGACGACCTCGTCACGGGCGACAACACGTTCTTCGTCGCGACCGGGGTCACCGACGGTGTGCTCGTGGACGGGGTCCGGCGTGAGCGCGGCGTCATCCACACGGACTCGATCGTGCTCCGGTCCCGTTCGAACACCATCCGTCGCATCCAGGCCGACCACCGCGCCGAGAAGTGGTTCTGATCCGCTGACCCGGGGGCTGACGCGCGCTCCGCGTGGCGCCGTTGGTACTCGCCCAACCGAAGTCCGTCCGAACCGGGTGTACCCGTGGTTCGGGCGGACTTCGGTTGTGCGGCACGAGCGTCCGCAAGGCCGCGCCCGAACCGCAGTACCGAGGTCAGTCGTCGTCGAGGGCGCCGACGAGCTCCGGCGCGGTGAGCAGCCGCGGCTCGTCGTCGATCGTCGCCGGGCCGGCGATGACCTTCGACTCGTCGAGCAGGGAGAGCCGCCGGGCACTCGGCAGCACCTGCCGTTCGAGTGACCCCACGAAGCGGTTGTAGTCGACGACGGTGCCCCGGATCGCCCGACCGAGCTTGTCGACGTGCCCGCCGAGCGTGGACAGGCGTCCGTAGAGCTCGCGGGAGACCCGGAAGAGCTCGCGCGCCTCGGCCGTCACGACGTCCTGCTGCCACGAGAAGGCGACCGTCTTCAGCACCGACCAGAGCGTCACGGGCGACGCCAGAGCGACGCGCTTGCGGAAGGCGTGGTCGAGCAGCCCCGGGTCCGCGGCGAGGGCACTCGCGATGAGCGACTCCGACGGGATGAACGCCACCGTGAGCTCGGGGGAGGCGTCGTACCCGGACCAGTACTCCCGCGCTGCGAGGGCGTCCACGTGTGCGCGGAGCGCTCGGACGTGCTGCTGCAGGAGCTGGTCGCGGCGAGCCCCCTCGGCGCCGGTCGCGGTGGCGGGGATCTCCGCGGCCTGGAGGTAGGCGCTGAACGGCACCTTCGCGTCGACCGCGATGGTCTTGCCACCGGGCAGGTGCACGACCATGTCCGGACGCGCCGCCCCGGCGGACGTCGTGACCGAGCTCTGCACGTCGAAGTCGACCCGCTCCAGGAGCCCGGCTGCCTCGACCACGTTCCGGAGCTGCGTCTCGCCCCACACACCACGCGTGCTGTTCGACGAGAGCGCGCTCGCGAGGGTGTCCGCAGTGGCCCGGAGGCGCTCCTCGGACTCGGCGGCCGACCGGAGCTGCGCGGACAGGGCGCCGTACTGCTCGCTGCGGGACTGCTCGAGCTCGGCGATCTTGGCGCGCATGACGTCGAGCGTCTGCGCGACCGGGCTCAGCGCCGAGAGGACCTTCGACTCGTTCTGGTTCCGGGCCGCGTCCGCCCCGTGCATCCGCTGCACGAGGTGTTCGAGTTCCGCCGCACGGCGCTCGAGGGAGTCGACCTGCCGACGGTACTGGGCGTCCTGCGCGTCGAGGCGCTCCTCCGCGTCGGCGCGCACCGTGTCGAGCTGCGCCCGCAGTGCGTCCGCCGTGGCGTTCGCGGCGGCGGCGTCCACCCCGGCGCGTGAGCGCGCGAGTGCCCACGCGACGACGGCGCCGACGGCGACGCCGATGACGAGACCGATGACCAGGGCGAGGATCTGCATGACGCGACCCTGGCAGGACCCACCGACACCGCGCCTCCAGGCCGTCGATCGTGCCGCCGCCGGCCGACCGGCGACCTCGCGCCGCGCCGACGCGGCCCGCCGACGCCGCGCCCACCCCGGCGACCTCGCGAGCGCCATGTAATGACATTAGGGCAAAGCGGGTGTACAGTCGGACCGTCCGCCGATGACGCCGCACGGAAGGTCCACCCCGTCGCATGCCGCACGAAGCACCTCACGCACACGACGTGATCACCATGGGCCGCGTCAGCGTCGACGTCTACCCGCAGCAGACCGGCCCCCTCGAGGACGTCACCAGCTTCTCGAAGTCCGTCGGCGGCAGCGCGACGAACGTCGCCATTCGCGCGGCCCGACACGGCGCCGACACGGCGGTCATCACCCGCACGGGCCACGACCCCTTCGGCCGCTACATCGC
>NZ_BACW01000644.1:0-883 GCF_000333315.1 Curtobacterium sp. B8 | reverse complement strand
TGATCACGTGACCGGGTCGTTCGTGCTCGGGCTCGTCACCGGGCTCGGGCAGGCCGGTGCGTTGCCGCTCCCGATGGTCGCCGTGCTCGGGACGGGCATGATGGGTGGGTACACGACGTTCTCGACGGCGAGCGTCGAGACCGTGCAGCTCCTCCGATCCGGCAAGTCCCGGCTCGCCGTCCTGAACGGCCTCGGGATGCTCGTCGTCTCGGTCGGCGCAGCCGCGCTCGGCCTGCTCATCGGAAGGAACACATGACCTCGGAACGCCCCGGCGAACTCGTCCTCGTCCGCCACGGAGAGACGGAGTGGTCGAAGAGCGGGCAGCACACCGGCCGCACGGACATCCCGCTCACGGAGAACGGCGTCGAGCAGGCGGAGCGTGCCGGTCGGTTCCTCGCCGACCGCACCTTCGCGCTCGCGCTGTCGAGCCCGCTCCAGCGCGCACGGGACACCGCGGGGCTGGTCGGCGTCGACCCGGAGCTCGACGAGGACCTCCTCGAGTGGGACTACGGCGCGTACGAGGGGCTGACCACCCCGCAGATCAAGGTGCTGCGCCACGGACCGTGGGACCTCTGGACCGACGGGGTGCCGGCAGGTGGTACGCCGGGGGAGAACGCCGCCGAGGTCCGGGTCCGCGTCGAGCGCATCCTGGACCGTGCGCGTCCCGTCCTCGCCGAGGGCCAGGACGCCATCGTCGTCGCGCACGGCCACGTCCTCCGCGCACTCGGCGCCGCCTGGATCCGGTTGGCGCCGCANGACGGTGCCGTGCTCAAGCTGGGCACCGCTTCGGTGAGCATCCTCGGCTACGAGCACGGGCGCCCGGTGATCGACGCCTGGAACATCCAGCCGCGCGACTGACGTCGCGACTCCCCATCGGACGGGA
>NZ_BACW01000645.1:0-2646 GCF_000333315.1 Curtobacterium sp. B8 | reverse complement strand
CGGCGGTGATCGCGATCGAGTGCGCGCCGGCGGGGACCGTCATTGGGCCCGGGAGGGTGCCCGGCGTGAAGTCGTCGAGGGCGCGCTTGCCGTCGAGGTACACGTCGACGGTGACGGACGGGACGGCGTGCAGGACGGAGAGGGTGGCGTCGCCGCTGGCGGCCGTGGCGGTCGCGGCAGGCAGCACCGCAGCGGTCGCGGCGAGCAGCACACCGGACGCGAGGCCGGCGGCGAGGGTCTTCTTGCGCATCGTGTCGTCTCCTTCTCTGGCCCGGAGCGGGCCGGTCGGTGAGACGTCGTCCTCGACGTCTCACCGGGTACTACCGGCCGGACCCCCGCACCGGTTGCGCTCGGTTCCTGGGCATCTGCTCACGATGACGTACCCCGTCCGGGGCGCTGCGCCCCGATGCGCTTACGAGCGGCGGGCCCGGACCGATAGGCCCCGGTGCACGCCCACGGAAGGGCGGCATCCCGCCCCACGGACGGCGGCGGGACGATCGAGAACCAGGACGGGCCATGATCGTCGTCACACGACTCAACGGCAGCGGATTCGCTGTCAACCCGGACCTCGTGGAGCGCATCCAGGAGACGCCGGACACGACCCTCATCATGGTCGACGGCGCGAAGTACATCGTGCGCGAGTCCATGGTCGAGGTCATCGACCTCATCGCGGCGTACCGCGCGCGCATCGTCGGGATGGCCTACGGCACCGATGCGCAGCCGACGCGGAACGCCACGGGGCCGGCGCCGACCCTCGCCGCGGTCGCCCCGCTGCACGCGCACGACGGAGGCCGCTGACGTGGACATCGCGACGATCATCGGCATCCTCATCGCGTTCGGCGCGCTCTTCGGCATGGTCGAGATGGAGCACGTCGAGCTCGCCGGGCTCTTCCTGCCCGCGCCCATGCTCCTCGTGTTCGGCGCCACCATCGGCTGCGGCATCGCCAGCACGACCCTCAAGGACGCGATCGCCAGCTTCACGGCCGTCCCGAAGGCGTTCACGGGGAAGGTCACGCCACCGCAGTCGGTCATCGACGACGTGGTCGGGCTCGCCGAGACCGCCCGCGCGAACGGCCTGCTGGCGCTCGAGCAGGAGGCCGACAAGCACGACGACCCCTTCATGAAGAAGGCGCTGCAGAACATCGCCGACGGCACGGACGGCGACGAGCTGCGGATCCTCCTCGAGGACGAGATCGAGTCGAACGCCGCGCCGGTCCGGAGCGCGAGCGCGTTCTTCATGGGCCTCGGCGGCTTCGCGCCGACGGTCGGCATCATCGGCACCGTCGTGTCGCTGACGCACGTGCTCGCGAACCTCGGCAAGCCGGACGAGCTCGGGCCCCTGATCGCGAGCGCGTTCGTCGCCACGCTCTGGGGGCTGCTCACCGCGAACTTCCTCTGGCTGCCCATCGGCGGCAAGCTCCGCAAGCTCGCGCAGCTCGAGACCGACCGGCAGACGCTGCTGATGGAGGGCCTCCTCGCCGTCCAGGCGGGCAGCCAGCCCCGGCTGCTCGGCGAGCGGCTCAAGGCGATGGTCCCGCCCGCCGCTCGGATCGCGGACGCGAAGTCCGCGAAGAAGCAGCGCGCCGCCGACGACGACCAGCAGCTGGCGGCCTGACGATGAGCGCGAACCCCCGCGGTCGCGGTCGTGGTCGTGGCAAGAAGTCACACGACGAGGCGGAGCACCCGGACGAGCGCTGGATGGCGTCCTACATGGACATGATCACCGTCCTGATGTGCATGTTCCTCGTGCTCTTCGCGATGTCGACGGTCGACCAGCAGAAGTACATCCAGCTGAAGAACTCGCTCGCGACCGGGTTCGGCGAGGTGAAGTCGCAGAAGATCGACACCGCGTCCGGCACCGTCGTGACGAAGGACCAGGTGGAGGACGGCTCCGGCTACTCGATCGACAAGTCCCAGGCGGACCACTCGAGCGCGTCGAGCGGCCAGGCGGGCAGCAACGCCGAGGCCGGCCCCGGCACGGCCACCGCCGACCCGACGAGCACGGCCGTCCCCGCGGCCGCGTCGAAGGCCGACGTCGCCGCGGCGGAGCGGGAGCTCGACGACCTCCAGGGCATCGAGCGCGCGATCAAGCAGAACCTCCGCCGAGCAGGGCAGACCTCGAACGTGCAGTTCACCGTCGACGCCCGCGGGCTCACGGTCCGGCTCGTCGGCAGCGAGACGTACTTCGCGACCAACAGCGCCGACCTCTCGGACCAGGCGAAGCGGATCATGGACGCCATCGCGCCGGTGCTCCGGACGAGCGGCCACGACGTCAGCGTCGAGGGGCACGCCGACCAGCGCAACTCCACCGCGCCGTACGCGACGAACTGGGAGCTCAGCGCCGCGCGGGCCACCGGCGTGCTCCGCGACCTCGTCGAGCGCGGGGGGATGCCCGCCGCGCACGTGCAGAGCGTCGGGTTCGGGTCGAGCCGTCCGCTCGCGGAGGGCGACTCGGACCAGGCCCTCACCCTGAACCGACGGGTCGACATCGTGGTGCTGTCCAACCAGGACCAGGACGTCAGCGCGCTCATGCCGGCCCTCGCTGCGGCGCAGGACAGCGCGAAGGGGGTCGCGAGCGGCTGAGCCCCACCGCCCCACGGGCACGCACGGCTGAGCCTCACCGCCCACGGGGGCACGCACGGCTGA
>NZ_BACW01000646.1:0-881 GCF_000333315.1 Curtobacterium sp. B8 | reverse complement strand
GCCACCTGGGGAAGGTCGCCATCCCCCTGCTGGTCATCATCGTCCTGGCCTTCAGCGGGTTCCACGGGAGCAACTTCACGGCGGCGGACGGCTTCCTTGCCCGGCGGCGCGAAGGGCATCCTCGCGGCGGTCTCCACGTCGGGCATCATCTTCGCGTTCCTCGGGTTCGAGCAGGCGGACCAGCTCGCCGGCGAAGCGAAGAACCCGAAGCGCGACATCCCGCGCGCGGTCATCGGCTCGGTCGTCATCGGCCTCGTGATCTACCTGCTGCTGCAGGTCGTGTTCCTCGGCGCGCTGCAGTCCGGTGCGATCCAGGGCTCGTGGGCCACCGCGGACTTCACGAAGTACACCGGCCCGTTCGCCGACATCGCGATGGCCGCCGGCATCACCTGGCTCGCCGTGATCATCTTCATCGACGCGATCATCTCGCCCGGAGGCACCGGCCTCATCTACGTCACCGCGACGACCCGCATCTCCTACGGTCTGAGCCGCAACGGGTACTTCCCGAAGGCGTTCGAGTGGACGACGAAGGCCGGCGTGCCGTGGGTCGGCCTCGTCACCGCCTTCGTGGTCGGCTGCGCCTGCTTCGCACCGTTCCCGTCGTGGCAGGGGCTGGTCAGCCTCATCACGAGCGCCTCGGTGCTCATGTACGCCGGGGCACCGCTCGCCCTCGGCGCGTTCCGGAAGCGCATCCCCGAGATCGAGCGCCCATACCGGATGCCGGCCGCCGCCGTGTTCTCGCCGATCGCGTTCATCGTGGCGAACCTCATCATCCTCTGGACCGGGTGGGACACCGACTGGAAGCTCGGCGTCGCGATCCTCATCGGCGCCGTCGTCATCGTCCTGAACAACGTGTTCCGCGGCGCCTCGAGGTCCGCCGC
>NZ_BACW01000647.1:0-7836 GCF_000333315.1 Curtobacterium sp. B8 | reverse complement strand
GGAGCCGTCGTTCCCTCGCTCGTCCCCGCACCGAACGACCCGGTGCGCCATCCGTCCGGGCCGACGTCCCAGGGCTCCGCCACGACCACGACGTCCTGCAGGTCCGGGTGCTCCCGGATCGCCGTGAGCAGTGGGTGCGCCGGGTCGAACACGTGCCGGGCGTCCCGCGCGAGCGAGACCATCAGGTCGAACCGGAAGCCGTCGACCCGGACCTCCCGCGCCCAGTAGCGGAGGCTGTCGACGACCAGGTCGGCGGTGGCGGCGACGGAGGTGTCGAGGGTGTTCCCGCAGCCCGTCGTGTCGTAGTACGCGTCCGCGTCGGCGGCCCACCGGTAACGCCCGGCGCCGTCCAGCCCACGGAGCGAGGTCGTCGGGCCGCCGAGGCCCTCCTCGGCGGTGTGGTTGTAGACGACGTCGAGGACGACCTGGATCCCGGCCTCGTGCAGGATCCGCACCATGCCCTTGAACTCGCGGAGGACCGCGGACGCGCCGGCGGCCCGTGCGGCGGGGGAGGCGTACGCGGCGTGCGGCGCGAAGAACCCGAGGGTGTTGTAGCCCCACGCGTTCTCGCGCCCGGCGTCCCGGAGCCACCGCTCCGTGTCGAACGCGTGCACCGGCAGCAGCTCGAGGGTGGTCACGCCGATGCGGTGGAGGTGCGCGATCGTGCTCTCGTGCGCGATCCCGGCGTACGTGCCGCGGAGGTCCTCGGGGACGTGCGGGTTCGCGGCCGTGAGGGTCCGGACGTTCGCCTCGTACACGACCGCCCGGTCGAGCGGGGTCCGCGGGGCCACCGAGTCGCCCCAGTCGAAGGACTCGTCCACGACCTCGGACGTCCAGCGGACGCCCGCGCCGGCGTCGACCACGGGCACGATGCCCCGGGCCGCCGGGTCGAGCAGCGGGGCCGCCGCGTCGAAGGCGTGCCGCGGTCCGGCCGGGCCGGTCGCGAGCAGGTGGTAGCGGTCGCCCGCCCGGACGCCGGGCACCTCGGCCGACCAGGTGTCGCCGGACTCGTCGACGCGGCGCAGCGGGTGTGCGCCGCGTCCGGCCACCACGAGCGTGATGCCCGTCGCCGACGCCGAGCGGACCGTGAACCGCGCCCCGCCGTCGCCGAGGACGATCCCCGGCAGGGCGTCGGTCGCGGTCTCGTGCATGGTCACCAGGGTACGAGGGCCCGCGGGTATCCTGGAAACGCCCGATCAGGGGGCACCCTCGTCGATGGGAGAGCAGTGTGACGGTCTACCTGGACCACGCCGCGACGACGCCGATGACCGCGGAGGCGCTCGCCGCGTTCACCGCAGCGCTGCAGACCGTCGGCAACCCCTCGTCGATCCACAGCGCCGGGCAGCACGCGAAGATGCTCCTCGAGGACGGGCGGGCCGCGGTGGCGCGGTCCCTCGACGCCGACCCGGTCGAGGTCGTCTTCACCTCCGGCGGCACGGAGAGCATCAACCTCGCCGTGAAGGGCATGTTCTGGGCTCGACAGCAGGAGCGTCCGCGTCCCCGGATCGTGGTCCCGGCGGGCGAGCACCACGCGACCGTCGACACGGTCGAGTGGCTGGCTCGTCACGAGGGTGCGGTCGTCGACGTGGTGCCGCTGGACGCGCAGGGGCGCGTCGACACGGCCGCCCTGGAGGCACGAACTCGCCTCCGCCGACGACGTCGCCCTGGTCACGTTCCTGTGGGCCAACAACGAGGTGGGCACCATCCAGCCGGTGCGGCAGATCGTGGATGCTGCGCACGCGGCGGGCGTACCGGTGCACAGCGACGCGGTCGCCGCCTACGGGCAGGTGCCGGTGTCGTTCCGCGCCTCCGGCCTCGACGCCCTGAGCGTCTCGGCCCACAAGGTCGGGGGCCCGGTGGGGGCCGGCGCGCTCGTCCTCGGCCGCCGCGCCACCGTCGAGGCGCTCATCCACGGCGGCGGACAGCAGCGCCAGGTGCGGAGCGGGACGCAGGACGCCCCGGCGGCGGCGGCGTTCGGCGCGGCGGCGTCCGCGATCGCCGCCGACGGCTCGGTGCTGCACCCGGAGGTCCGTGCACTGCGGGACCGACTGGTCGCTGGCGTCCGGGCGACGGTGCCGTCCGCCGTCCTCATGGGCGACCCGGTCGACCGGCTCCCGGGCAACGCGCACTTCACCTTCCCCGGGTGCGAGGGGGACTCGCTCCTGTTCCTGCTCGACGCCGCCGGGGTCGCCGTGTCGACGGGCTCGGCGTGCCAGGCGGGGGTCCCCGAGGCCTCGCACGTGCTGCTCGCGATGGGGCTCAGCGAGGCGGACGCCCGCGGTGCGCTGCGGATCACGCTGGGGCACACCTCGACGCACGCCGACGTCGACGCCTTCCTCGCCGCGCTGCCCGACGCCGTGGCGCGTGCGAGCGCAGCCGGGATGGCGGCCCGCGAGCCGGTCCTCGGCCGCTGACGCGATCCCTGCACAGCCGGCCACGTCGACCCGTTCGCCCACAGGTCGAGCCGAGCCGTCCCTCCCGGCCGTGCTGCGCCGGTAGGATCGACGATCATGGTCGAACTGGACTTCTCCGAGCAACTCTCCGCCCTCCGCGAGACGTTCGGCAACATCCGCTCGGTGGTCGACGTCGACCGCCTGCAGCGCGAGATCGCCGAACTCAGCGAGCAGGCGGGCGCACCCGACCTGTGGGACGACGTCGAGCACGCGCAGCAGGTGACGAGCGCGCTGTCGCACCGGCAGTCCGAGCTCCGGAAGATCACCGACACGCAAGCGCGCATCGACGACCTCGAAGTGCTGGTCGAGATGGCGAACGAGGCCGACGACCAGGACTCCGCGGACGAGGCCCAGGCCGAGCTCAAGGCGATCCAGCAGACGATGAGCGACCTCGAGGTGCAGACCCTCCTCGACGGGGAGTACGACGAGCGGCCGGCCGTCATCACGATCCGCGCCGGCGCCGGTGGTGTCGACGCGGCCGACTTCGCCGAGATGCTCCTGCGCATGTACCTGCGCTACACCGAGCAGCACGGCTACAAGACCACCGTGATGGACACCTCCTACGCGGAAGAGGCCGGCATCAAGTCGGCCACGTTCGAGGTCGACGCGCCCTACGCCTTCGGCACCCTGTCGGTCGAGGCCGGGACGCACCGGCTCGTCCGCATGTCGCCGTTCGGAGCCGCGGGCAAGCGGCAGACCTCCTTCGCCGCGGTCGAGGTCATCCCGCTCATGCCGGAGACCGAGTCGATCGACATCCCGGAGAACGACATCCGCGTCGACGTCTTCCGTTCGTCCGGCCCCGGCGGGCAGTCCGTCAACACGACCGACTCCGCTGTCCGTCTGACCCACATCCCGACGGGCACCGTCGTGTCGATGCAGAACGAGAAGTCGCAGATCCAGAACCGCGCCGCAGCCATGCGCGTCCTGCAGTCGCGCCTGCTCCTCCTGAAGAAGGAAGAGGAGAACGCGAAGAAGAAGGAGCTCGCGGGCAACATCACCGCGAGCTGGGGCGACCAGATCCGCTCGTACGTCCTCGCGCCGTACCAGATGGTGAAGGACCTGCGGAGCGAGCACGAGGTCAACAACCCGTCCGCGGTGTTCGACGGCGACCTCGACGGCTTCATCAACGCGGGCATCCGCTGGCGTAAGCAGTCCGACGACGACTGAGTGGATCCGCGGACACGTGAGCCGCGCGCCTCGGCCCGTTCCGGCCCGGACCGACCTACCCTGAACCGGTCATGATCAAATTCGACCAGGTCACCAAGGTGTACTCGGGCAACCCGAGTCCCGCGCTCGACGACGTCTCCCTCGAGATCCTCAAGGGCGAGTTCGTCTTCCTCGTCGGCGCGTCCGGCTCCGGGAAGTCCAGCTTCCTGCGCCTCGTGCTCAAGGAGGAGAAGCCCTCGCGCGGGCAGATCCACGTGCTCGGCCAGCGGCTCGGGTCCCTGTCGTCGCGCAAGGTGCCGTACTTCCGGCGCAACCTCGGCGTCGTCTTCCAGGACTTCCGCCTGCTGCCGAACAAGACGGTGTTCGACAACGTCGCCTTCTCGCTCCAGGTCATCGGGAAGAGCAAGGGCTTCATCAGCGAGGCCGTGACCGACGTCCTCAAGCTGGTCGGCCTCGCCGGCAAGGCGACGCGCATGCCGCACGAGCTCTCCGGTGGTGAGCAGCAGCGCGTCGCGATCGCGCGGGCCGTCGTGAACAAGCCGGCGATCCTGCTCGCCGACGAGCCGACGGGCAACCTCGACCCGACCACGTCGGCCGGCATCATGGCCCTCCTCGAGCGCATCAACCAGGGCGGCACGACCGTCCTCATGGCGACCCACGACGCGAGCATCGTGAACCAGATGCAGCGCCGCGTGATCGAGCTGTCGAACGGCACGATCCTGCGCGACGAGCAGTCCGGCGGCTACCAGACCCAGGCCGTCCCGATCCAGCGAGGCAACACCGTGTCGAACACCACCGGCATCCAGACCATCCCGGGGATCATCCGATGAGGCTCGGACTCGTCATGTCCGAGGTCGGCTCGGGCCTGCGACGCAACGCCTCGATGGTCGTGTCGGTCGTCCTCGTGACCTTCATCTCGCTGACGTTCGTCGGCACGGCGATCCTGCTCCAGATGCAGATCAACCAGATGAAGGGGTACTGGTACGACCGGGCGCAGGTCGCCGTCTACCTGTGCACCGACACCGACACCACCGGCAACTGCACCGGGGCGAAGGCCACCGCGGACCAGCGCGACCAGGTCAAGGCGCAGCTCGACTCGTCGACGCTGAAGCCGTACATCGAGAAGTTCTACTTCGAGAACCAGCAGGACGCCTTCACCCGCTTCAAGCAGCAGTTCAAGGACTCGCCGGCGACCGAGTTCGTCAAGCCCGAGTACCTCAACGAGACCTACTGGGTGAACCTCAAGAACCCGTCGCAGTCGGACGTGCTCGTCGAGAGCCTGTCGAAGGTCGCCGGCGTGCAGAGCGTCGTCGACCAGCGCGGGTACCTGCAACCGATCTTCAACCTGCTCAACGCGTCGTCGTACACGGCCATCGGCATCGCCGCGCTCATGCTCGTCGCTGCCGTGCTGCTCATCGCCACGACGATCCGGTTGTCGGCGTTCAGTCGACGGCGAGAGCTCGGCATCATGCGGTTGGTGGGCGCGTCGAACCGGTTCATCCAGACGCCGTTCGTCCTCGAGGGGGTGATCGCCGCGGCCATCGGGGCGGTCCTCGCGGGTGGGGCGATCGTCGCCGTGGTGTGGTTCTTCGTCCGGAACTACCTGGCGGTCCGGTTCTCCGGTACGGCGTTCATCGGGATGGGGGACGCGGCCGTCGTCGTGCCCGCCGTGGTCGTGATCGGTGTGCTCCTCGCCGGACTGTCGGCGTTCGTCGCCATCCGCCGTTACCTCAAGGTGTAGCGGCGCGCGCCGCGGTGCGGTTCGCGCTGCGGTCGCGCGCTGCGGTCCGCGCTGACCGAGTCTCGTCATGAGCGACAATGCTCGGGGCCGGTGCCGCGAGGACCGTCGCTCACAGCGAGACTCGGGGCGGGCGGCGCGCCGGGAAGGTGCGCTGCGCCGTCGGCGTTGAGTAGTCTGTAAGGCTGCGCCGGACACCGGGTCCGGGGCGCACGCACGGACTCGGAAGGAGTCGTCATGGCCAAGGAACGCGGTGAGAAGATCGTCGCCACGAACCGTCGCGCCCGACACGACTACCTCATCGAGGACACGTACGAGGCGGGGATGGTGCTCTCGGGCACCGAGGTGAAGTCCCTCCGCCAAGGGCGCGCCTCGCTCGTCGACGGGTACGCCTTCATCGACGGGGGAGAAGCCTGGCTCGACGCCGTGCACATCCCCGAGTACACCGAGGGCACGTGGAACAACCACTCGCCACGGCGCAAGCGGAAGCTCCTCCTGCACAAGCAGCAGATCGTGAAGATCTCGCACAAGACCGCGCAGGGCGGGTACACGCTCGTGCCGCTGCAGATCTACTTCCACGACGGTCGGGCCAAGGTGGAGATCGCCGTGGCGAAGGGCAAGCGCGAGTTCGACAAGCGTCAGGCGCTCCGCGAGAAGACCGACAAGCGTGAGGCCGAGCGGGCGATGCGCACCCGGAACCGCGTCGGCGAGTAGCGCCGCACACGCCGGTCGACTAGACTGGAACACCGCCTGAACGGCGGTTGGCAACTCAACAGCGTGACAGTGGCTCGCACGTCCGGCCTGCATGGGGATGATCGGTTTCGACATTGCCTGTGTGCCGACGGGAAGCGGGCCGAGGACCCACGGTCATCTCGTGAACGATCCGTGGAAAACAACAAGTGCCAATTCCAAGCGCACTGACTTCGCTCTCGCTGCGTAAGCAGCCCAGCACATGAAGTCCGTCGGCCAGGTGACCGTCCCCTAACCTGATCCCGGCGTCATCAAGAGGACTTGCTGCACGGTTGCGCCTCAGGGCCGTGCGGGACTTGCACTGAGACTGGGCCCGTCGTCCAAGAAGCCGGTAGCAATGGACGGGGCCGAGCAGAACGCCTGATCCGGCTACGCCCGTAGAAGACGTCGAATTGCAGCGATGGACGGGGGTTCGATTCCCCCCATCTCCACCACCTGCCGGTCGTCGGGCCACTGTCACGCCGAGTCGTCACCGGACGCCCCACTCCAGCGGAGTGGGGCGTTCGTCGTCCTGCCACCCCACGGGGCTACGCTCGGGGAACCGGCGCGGTGGGACGCCCCGCGCCCCCGGGACGAAAGGTGCGAGTGTGGTGCAGGAGATCGCGATCCGTGTCCGTCTGCGTGAGCAGGAGCGCCTCGGGCTGGGGGAGTACGAGCGGCTCGTCGGGTCCGTCGCCACCGTGGCGGCGCTGGTCGCCTGGCTCCCCGCGCCCGACTCCCGGCTCGTCCTGCGCGGCCGGGCGGCGGAGCCCGTCCGGCTCGAGACGGTGTCCTACGGCGCCGTCTTCGAGATGCTCGTGGTGCTCGACCAGCGTTCGGCGGCCGTCGAGCGCGCCGCGTCCGCGGTCGCCGCCCTCATCGAGTCGGTGCGGCACGAGCACGTCGAGGACGACGTCGCCGGGGTCGCCGGTGAACTCGACCGCCTGGACCGGTCGGCGCCGCGGGGTCGTTCCGTCGCCGAGCGTTCGCTGCGGTCCCTGCTCGAGGGCGCCCGTGCGGACGTCCTCGCCCGCCGGACGTCGACTCGCGTCCGTGCGGCGCAGGCCCTGCTCCGGCTCGCGGAGGACGGCGCGGAGCTCGTCGTCGAGCGGGTGGAGGACGCACTCGCTCCCGAGCTCGAGGCCGAGGTCGTCGACGTCACTGCGGACACGGGGGCTGCGGTGGTGGTGGGGACGGCGTCGAAGAAGGCTGACAAGAAGGACGCGTCCAAGAAGGCTGACAAGAAGGACGCGTCCAAGAAGGCTGACAAGAAGAAGGCTGCCAAGAAGGCCGAGAAGAAGAAAGCTGGCAAGAAGGCCGAGAAGAAGAAGGCCGACAAGGCGAAGGGGAAGTCGAAGGACAATTAGCCTGAGTGCATATACAGCACTTGTGTTTCCACCTCGTTAAATAATCCGGCGAGCATCCTGTCCAGTGCCATTGTCGAAGCACGCGGCCCCCGAACACGGGTCGGCGTCACTCGACAGGAGCAACAGTGGCAACAACGACGACGACACAGGCGCTGCCGGACTCCGGCCTGAAGCGGAACGTCGGCTTCATCGGGCTCATCTGGGCCTCGACCGGATCGATCATCGGTTCCGGGTGGCTCTTCGGCTCGCANGAGGCCCTCAAGACGGCGGGTCCCGCCGCGATCATCTCGTGGCTCATCGGCGGCGTGGCCGTCCTCGTCCTCGCGCTCGTGCACGCCGAGCTCGGCGGCATGTTCTCGATCGCGGGGCGGACCGCTCGCTT
>NZ_BACW01000648.1:0-873 GCF_000333315.1 Curtobacterium sp. B8 | reverse complement strand
CGTACGCCCGGTCGGACGCCGCGGTGGTGCTGATCGGAGCGGTCACGAGCACCGAGTCTACGCCTGNCATGCACCGCTGCACGCATTTCCGTCCCGTGACGGTCGCGTGACGTCCCGACATCGTCCTCGGCGCGGTGCGAGCCGCACGGATACGCTGGCGGCCCAACGTCAACGAGGACGTTCGACACAGGAGGTTCCCCTGATGGAACGCATCACCAGGGCCGACGACCGGGTGCACCGCCCGGCGGGTCCGTGGACACCCACCGTCCACCGGCTGCTCGAGCACGTGCACGGACAGGGGTTCGTCGGGGTCCCGGAACCGATCTCCCTCGGAGACACGCTCGAGACGGTGTCGTTCGTCCCGGGCACCGCGGGGGACTACCCGTGGAACCAGGACATCGCCAGCGAGGCCGCGCTCGTCACCACCGCCCGGATGCTCCGGCACTACCACGACGCCGCGCAGGACTACCCCCGCAGCGACGCCGACGTGTGGTCCCAGGCCGAGCGAGCCCCCGTCGAGACGATCGTCCACGGTGACTTCGCGCCCTACAACTGCGTCTACGACGGCATCGCCGCCGTGGGCATCATCGACTTCGACACCGCGCACCCCGGTCCGCGGGTGTGGGACGTCGCGAGTGCCGTGTACCGCTTCGCGCCCTTCACCACCGGCCTCGTCGAGGGCGGTTCCGCGAGCCTCGAACACCGGCTCGGGCGCGCCGCGGAGTTCTGCCGCGCCTACGGCCTCGACGCCCGCTCGCGGTCGGTCCTCGTCGAGACCATGGTGTCCTCGCTCGTGGCGCTGGTCACGACCATCGAGACCGAGGCCGCCGCGGGGGACCCGAAGTTCGTGAGCGACCTCCGACACGGGCACGT
>NZ_BACW01000649.1:0-2809 GCF_000333315.1 Curtobacterium sp. B8 | reverse complement strand
GCGGCGGCCCCGACGGCACGAAGGCGTGGGGACGCTTCGGCGCCGCCGTGCCTCCTCGTCGACGACGGCTCCGGCCGCGTGCTCCTGCAGCACCGCGTCGAGTGGAGCCACCACGGCGGCACCTGGGGCATCCCCGGCGGCGCCCGGCACCAGGGCGAGGACGCCGTCACCGGCGCACTCCGCGAGTCCGCAGAGGAGGCAGGCGTCCCGCACGACGGCGTCGACCTGCGCCACACCGCGGTCCTCGACCTCGGGTTCTGGACCTACACGACCGTCGTCGGGCGCGCCTCCCGGCCGTTCGAACCGGTCATCGCGGACCGGGAGAGCCTCGCGCTCTCCTGGATCCCGGTCGACGAGGTCGCCGACCTCCCGCTGCACCCCGGCTTCGGTGCCTCCTGGCCGACGCTGCGCGCCGCCCTCGACACGACGCCGCACGTCGTCGTCGACGCGGCCAACGTCGTCGGCAGCCGACCGGACGGCTGGTGGCGGGACCGCGCCGGCGCGGCCGCGACGCTCGTCGCGGGCGTCGACGCGCTCGCTGCGGACGGGATCGCCGCGTCCGGACTCGACCTGCCGTTCGCGCGCTGGTGGCCACGGTGGACCGTGGTGCTCGAAGGGGAGGCCCGGCTCGCCCCCGACACGGCCGCCCACGGCGTCGAGGTGGTCCGGGCACCCGCTTCGGGTGACGACGCGATCGTCGCAGCGGCCGAGCGGGCGCTCGCCGAGGGCGATGCCCCCGTGGTCGTCGTCACGGCGGACCGTGAGCTGCGCTCGCGGGTCGAGGCGCTCGGCGCCGGTGCGCGCGGCCCGGCGTGGTTGCGCGACGCGTTGCCGGCGTGACGGACAGTGAGCGCACGCGCTGGCGACCGTCCCCGAGCTGCGCACGATCTCGCTCTGTCTCGTGGCAGTTCCGGTGCACGACCGTCGGGGTTCCGGAACCGGAACTGCCACCGACCGAACGGAACGGCGCCTCGGGCCGGGCCGGGCGCAGCGGCCGAGCCGGACCCAACCCGACCAAACCGGACGGGTCCAGACCGGACCGGATCGGACGGGTCCGGACCGGATCGGACCGGATCGGACCGGACCCGACCTGACCGCACTAGACCCGACCGGACCGGACCGGGGCCTGGACCGACCCGTCGGGCCGGCGCCGGCGCGCTCAGGCCGGGATGTGCCTCCTGGACGACACCGTGATCGCGACCCACGCGATGACGCCGAGCGCGACGACCACCCCGAGGATCACCGGGACGGGCACGGTGCCCGCGATCGCCGCGATGACCGCCGGCGCGAGGAACCCGGCGTACGCAGCCGCGTAGAACACGCCCGTCAGCCCCGCGAGGTCACGGGGACCCGCGATCCGCTGCACCTCGAGCAGAGACGACACGAGCGCCGTGCCGATCCCCGCGCCGATGACCACGTTGGCGGCGAGACCGATCCACACCGACTGCGCGACGACCGCGAGGCCGACGACCCCGATGCCGAGCGTCATCAGCGCCACCGCGACCGCGAGTCCGCGGGCCGAGGTCACCGAGTGCACGCGCTTCGCGATCGGCTGCATCGCGCTCGACACGCCCAGGGCGACGACGGTCGTCGCCGTGGCGAAGACGAGCCCCCACGACCCGGTCGCCGCGGTGAGCTGTGTCGGCAGGTAGCCGTAGCCGATCGCCGCGGACCCGAAGATCCACGGGGCTGCCACGAGCACGACCCGGGTGAAGCGTCGGTGGCCGGCGCTCGGCACCCGGAGCTGGCGCCACCACGGTCCGGGCAGGCCGCCGGTGGTGTTCGTCTCGGGCGTCCGCCACACCACGATTGCGAAGGGCAGGGCGACGACGATGTGCAGGAGGAAGGGCAGGACCTCCGGGACGGGGCCCCACTGGGCGATGAGCCCGGCGACGAGCGCCCCGGACGCGGACCCGAGCGTGAACGCCAGGGACGCCCGTCGTGCTCCGGCCCCGGCGTCCGCGCGCGGGT
Organism: Curtobacterium sp. B8; assembly: GCF_000333315.1. Classification (NCBI taxonomy): domain Bacteria; kingdom Bacillati; phylum Actinomycetota; class Actinomycetes; order Micrococcales; family Microbacteriaceae; genus Curtobacterium; species Curtobacterium sp. B8. The sequence goes on along the minus strand of NZ_BACW01000649.1, from coordinate 838 downwards.
CGAAGCGTCCCTGCGACAGCTCCTTCACCCAGCTGTTGCCGACCGCCATCGCGATGCCCACCGTCACGCCCGAGAACAGCCGACCGACCGCCAGGAACCCCGGCCCGAGCGGTCCGAGGGCCAGGAGCCCGCTGCCGACGACGGCGGTGCCGATGCCGACGAGCATGAGCGGGCGACGACCGTGCCGGTCGGACAGCGACCCGGCGACGAGCAGGGCTGGCGCGAGCCCGAGGACGTAGACCCCGAGGAGGACGGTGACGAGGACGGACGAGTAGTGCTGCCGCTGTTCGTACATGAGCAGGAGCGGGGAGAACTGGTTGCCGCCCCAGGAGCACACGAACACCGCGCCCCACACGGCGACCCACGGCAGGGCGCGGGCCTGCGGAACGGCGACGGACCCCGTGGTCGGCACGCTGCCCGTGGTGGCGTCGGCCGCGCTCACAGGGCGCCCCGGTGCGAGGCGACGTGCTCGTGGAGGACCGCCGCGTAGCGGGCCGCGTCCCCGGCCTCGAGCGCTGCGGCCAGCGCACGGTGGTCGTCGAGCGACGCCTGCAGCTGCTCGGGTCGGAGCCGCATGAGTTGGTGTCGGAGCCGCTGCTGCCGGTCCCGGAGCGTCCGGGCGAACATGACCGCGATGCCGTTCCGCGACGCCCCGATGACCGCGCCGTGGAACTCGGCGTCGAGCTCGACGAAACGGTCGACGTCACCGGCCGCGACCGCGTGCTGCTGCTCGCCGAGCACGGCCAGGAGCGCGGGGCCGACGTCGGCGGCCCGGCCGTCGCGCACGACCCGGGCTGCGGCGGTGGACTCGATGGCCTCCCGCATCTCCAGGACGTCG
>NZ_BACW01000650.1:0-1820 GCF_000333315.1 Curtobacterium sp. B8 | reverse complement strand
CGTCCGCGGTGCCGAGCATCCCGACCTTGACCGCGTCGATGACGACGTCGTCCGACACGGCATCGAGCTGCTCGCGCAGGAACCGCGCGTCCGGGACGTGCACGGAGCGCACGCCCCTGGTGTTCTGCGCGACGAGCGCCGTGACGACGCCCATGCCGTAGCCGTCGTGCGCGGCGATGCTCTTGAGGTCTGCCTGCAGTCCGGCCCCGCCGGTCGGGTCGGTCCCGGCGATGCTCAGGACGCGCACGACGCCGGTCACGAGGCACCGGCCTGGAGGCGCGGTGCACCATCGCGCGCACCGCCCGTCCGCCAGGCGGTCACGTACGCGGCCGCCGCCGCCCCGGGGTCGGGCGCCGCGCAGATGCCGGACACCACCGCGACGCCGGCAGCACCCGCCGCGCGCAGGGCCGCGACGTCCTCCAGGGTCACGCCGCCGATCGCGACGCACGGTGCACCGGTCGACCGGGCGATCCGACCGAACCCGGCGACGCCGAGCGGCTCCGGGTGGTCGGCCTTCGTCGTCGTGGGGTGGACGACCCCGACGCCGAGCAGGTCCACCGTCCCGGACGGCAGGGCAGCGACGGCGTCGAGGTGCTCCGACGTGTTGGCGGTCAGGCCGACGTGCGCGTCCGGTCCGAGCAGCGCCCGGGCCACGGTGACGGGCACGTCGGACTGGCCGAGGTGCACCCCGGCGACCCGGTGCCCGGCGTGCCGCGCGGCGAGGACGACGTCCAGCCGGTCGTCGACCACCACCGTCGCCCGGGCCCCGACGGCGTCTGCCACGGCGACGCTCAGGGCCAGGAGGTCCCGCGCCGACGCGTGCTTGTCCCGCACTTGGACGGTCCGGACGCCCGCGGCGACCGCTGCCCGCACGACCTCGACGACCCCGTGACCGTGGCGACCCGCGAGCGCGGTGTCCGTCACGAGGTACACGCCGACGTCCGACCGACCGCCCGGGAACCCGACCCCGGTCACCGGTCGCCGTCCGACGCCTCGGTGGCGACCCGGGCCCCACGCACGACGTCATCGGGGGTGAGGGTCGCCAGGCGGTCGAGGAACACGGGCTGGAACGTGCCGGGACCGCCGGCGTCCCGCGCCGCGAGCTCGGCCGCGAGGGTGTGCACGACGGTCGCGGCCACCGCGGCCTCCCCGGCGTCCGCCGCGACCGAGGCGAACGCGGCGACGGCGGCGCCGAGCGCGCACCCACCGCCCGTGATCCGCGTGAGCAGCTCCGTGCCGTTGGCCACCCGCACGACGGTGCCGTCGGGGGTGACCAGCAGGTCGACCGGACCCGACACGGCGATCGCGCCCACGTGCCTCCCGACCGATGCCCGAGCGACGGACCGGGCGTCGTCCGCATCGGCCGTGGCATCGGTGCCACGGCCACCGGCCGCACCGTCGAGCAGCGCCAGGACCTCGGAGGCGTTCCCGCGCAGCACGGTCGGACGGAGCGCCAGCAGCTCCCGGGCGAGGGCCGTCCGCACCGGCAGCGCCCCGACCGCCACCGGGTCGAGGACCCACGGCGTCCCCGCGTCCGTCGCGGCGGTCGCTGCCTCGACGGCGGCGTCCCGAGCCTCCTCGTGCGGGGTGCCGGTGTTCACGAGCAGCCCGTCCGCCACCCGGGCGAACGGTCCGGCCTCGGTGCGGACGTCGACCATCGCCGGCGACGCCCCGAGCGCCAGGAGCACGTTCGCCGTGACGTTTCTGCACACGGTGTTCGTGACGCACTGGACCAGCGGGGCGCGGGCGCCGAGGGCCTCAAGGAGGTCGGCCGTCCGGCGGACGAGGTCCGGCGCGGCGGTCGTGGGTACGGGCGCAAC
>NZ_BACW01000651.1:0-2432 GCF_000333315.1 Curtobacterium sp. B8 | reverse complement strand
CTCCAGGCGGTCACCCCGTGTCGGGACGCGGGCCGCACGCAGAAGGCCCCGCACCGGAACCGGTGCGGGGCCTTCGTGGTCAGCGGTGTTCAGACGCCGAAGTACAGCTCGTACTCGAACGGGTGCGGACGCTGCGCGAGCGGGAGGATCTCGTTCTCACGCTTGTAGTCGATCCACGTCTGGATGAGGTCCTCGGTGAAGACATTGCCCTTCGTGAGGAACTCGTGGTCCGCCTCGAGCGCCTCGAGGGCCTCGTCGAGGGAACCCGGAACCTGCGGGATGCCCTTGGCCTCCTCCGGGGGGAGCTCGTAGAGGTCCTTGTCGACCGGCTCGTGCGGCTCGATGCGGTTCTGGATGCCGTCGAGGCCCGCCATGAGCTGCGCGGCGAACGCGAGGTACGGGTTGCCCGAGGCGTCCGGCGCGCGGAACTCGATGCGCTTGGCCTTCGGGTTCGTGCCCGTGATCGGGATGCGGATCGCAGCCGAGCGGTTGCCGGCCGAGTAGACCAGNTTGACCGCGCCCTCGAAGCCCTGGACCAGACGGTGGTACGAGTTGATCGACGGGTTCGTGAACGCGAGCAGCGCCGGGGCGTGCTGAGGGATGCCGCCGATGTACCAGCGCGCGACGTCCGAGAGGCCGCCGTAGCCGTTCTCGTCGTAGAACAGCGGCTTGCCGTCGTTCCAGAGCGACTGGTGGGTGTGCATGCCCGAGCCGTTGTCGCCGAAGAGCGGCTTCGGCATGAACGTGGCGACCTTGCCCCACTGGTCGGCCGTGTTCTTGACGATGTACTTGAACTTCAGGATGTCGTCCGCGGCGTGGACCATCGTGTCGAACTTGTAGTTGATCTCCTGCTGGCCGCCGGTGCCCACCTCGTGGTGCGAGCGCTCGAGCTCGAAGCCCGCCTCGATCAGCTTGAGGGTGATGTCGTCGCGGAGGTCTGCCGTCTTGTCGACGGGGGAGACCGGGAAGTAGCCGCCCTTGTACGGGGTCTTGTTCGCGAGGTTGCCGCCCTCTTCTTCGCGGCCGGTGTTCCACGCGCCCTCTTCGGAGTCGACCGAGTAGAACGACTTGTTCTGCGTGACCGAGTAGCGGACGTCGTCGAAGATGTAGAACTCGGCCTCGGGGGCGAAGAACGCGGTGTCCGCGATGCCCGTCGACGCGAGGTACTTCTCCGCCTTCTTCGCGACCTGGCGCGGGTCACGGCCGTAGATCTCGCCGTTCCGCGGGTTGTAGATGTCGAAGATCATGATCAGCGTGCGCTCGGCGCGGAACTGGTCGATGTAGGCCGTCGTCACGTCGGGGATGAGCTGCATGTCCGACTCGTGGATCGACGCGAAGCCGCGGATCGAGGAGCCGTCGAAGAGCTGTCCGACCGAGAAGAAGTCCTCGTCGACCGTCGACGCCGGGATGTTGAAGTGCTGCTGGACACCGGGCAGGTCCGTGAAGCGGATGTCGAGGAACTTGACGTCCGTGTCCTTGATGAAGGCGAGCACCTCGGAGGAATCGCTGAACATGTGTGTCGATCTCCTGTGGGGTTGGGTGATGTCGGCAGGGACCTTTCGGCACCCTCCGACGAGGCTATTGACACCGGGTTTCCCGGACGTCACTGCCTTGTTTCGTGCGTGTTACGCGAGGGGGTCGTTCCGTCGTCGATGGGGCGGCACCGGCGGCGGGCCGACGTCGCCTACGCTGGGAGCATGGCCCGCAGTACCGCCCCGTCGTCGTCCGCCGCACACCCGGACGGCTGGCCCGGGAAGGACCTCGGGCTCCCGGAGGACGGGCCCCGCAGCGTCGGCCGCATCGGTCGCCGGGTCGTCGCGCTCCTCATCGACGGCGCCCTGGCCGACCTCGTCGCGTACGTGACGGGCGTGTGGTCCCCGGTGAACGGATCCGGTGACATCGCGCACTCCTGGGTCCAGATCGCCATCTTCGCCGCGCTGCAGATCCTCTTCATCTGTCTGCTGTCCGGCTCGTTCGGACACGTCTGCGTCGGCCTGCGCGTGGTGCCGATGCGCGGAGGCTACGTCGGGGTGTGGCGCCCGGTGGTCCGGACCGTGCTCCTCTGCCTCGTCGTGCCAGCGCTCATCATCGACCGCGACAGCCGCGGGGCGCACGACCGGATCGCGGGGACGGTGCTCGTCCGGCGCTGATCGGCGGCGATCGAGGTCGGCAGCCGGGTGCGCCCGGNGCTGTGCGGGACCAGCGTGCGAGGTTGCGCACACCGTGCGAGGGTCTCCGCCTCGCACGGTGCGCGGAACCTCGCACCGTCCGGCGATGCGGTGCCACGGAGCGCACAGCCTCGCACGGTGCGCAGAACCGCGCACCGTCCAGCGATGCGGTGCGATGTGAGGTCGCCCCAGCGCGCTGGGCGCCCGCGACCTGACAGTGGCAGACCACGGGGACGCCCCCGACCGATCGGTCAGGGGCGTCCT
>NZ_BACW01000652.1:0-1973 GCF_000333315.1 Curtobacterium sp. B8 | reverse complement strand
ACAGCTCGGCACCCCAAGTCATGCAGCTCGACTACCTGCGCGAGTACTACCCGCAGTCGGAGTACGTCGACTGGGTCGGCATGAGCGGGTACTACCGGACCGCGTCCGAGGACCCGACGTTCGACACCACCTTCGGCAAGACGCTCGCGCAACTCCGCGAGATCGCCCCCGACAAGAAGATCCTCCTGTCCGAGGTGGGCGCGACCGAGACCGGCACGTCGGTCACGAACGGTCAGAAGGCGAAGTGGATCACCTCGCTCTTCGACGGCCTCGCAGACCCGGCGAACGACGACGTCATCGGCTTCTCGTACTTCAGCGAGACCGCCACCACGATTGTCGACGGCACGCGCACCACCAACGACTGGCGACTCAACTCCCGCGCCGACAGCCTCCAGGCATTCGTGGACGGCATCGCGCGCACTGACACCGACTACGACCTGCAGGAGGTCAAGCAATGACCGCTCAGAAGAAGACCCCGGCCCCGTCCTCCCCGTCCTCCTCGGACGTGCGTCCCGCTCCCGTCATCTCCGTCATCGGCACCGGCTACCTCGGCGCGACGCACGCGGCCGCCATGGCCGAGATGGGCTTCGAGACGATCGGCGTGGACGTCGACCCCGCGAAGCTCGCCGCCCTGACCGCCGGCGAGGTCCCGTTCTTCGAGCCCGGCCTGCCCGAGCTCATCACGAAGCACGTGGCGAGCGGCAAGCTCCGCTTCACGGCGTCGCTCCCCGAGGCCGTCGCCGCCGCGGACGTGCACTTCGTCTGCGTCGGCACCCCGCAGAAGGCCGGGTCGCACGCCGCGAACCTGTCCTACGTCGAGGCCGCCACGCGCGGCGTCGCCGAGCACCTCACGCACCCCGGCCTCATCGTCGGGAAGTCGACCGTCCCGGTGGGCACCGCAGCCCGGCTCCGTGAGCTCGTCCGCGAGTTCACCCCCGCCGGCATCGACGCGGAGCTCATCTGGAACCCCGAGTTCCTCCGCGAGGGCAAGGCCGTCGAGGACACCCTGCACCCGGACCGCCTCGTCTGGGGCGGTGCCTCGCCCGAGGCCGACGCGGTCATCCGCGAGGTCTACGCCGCACCGATCGCCGAGGGCTGCCCGGTCATCACCACGGACCTCGCCACGGCGGAGCTCGTCAAGGTGAGCGCGAACGCGTTCCTCGCGACGAAGATCTCCTTCATCAACGCCATCTCGGAGATGTGCGCGATCACCGGTGCCGACGTGTCGACCCTGGCGGACGCACTCGGGCACGACGCCCGGATCGGCCGGAAGTTCCTCAACGCCGGCCTCGGCTTCGGGGGCGGCTGCCTGCCGAAGGACATCCGTGCGCTCATGCACCGCGCGAACGAGCTCGGCGCCGGACGTGTCGTCGGCCTCATGCAGCAGGTCGACGAGATCAACATGGGGCAGCGCGAGCGCGTCATCGACATGGCGATCGAGGCCGTCGGCGGCTCCGTGCTGAACCGTCGCATCGCCGTGATCGGTGCCGCCTTCAAGCCGCTCACCGACGACGTCCGGGACTCGCCGGCGCTCAACGTCGCCGCCGCACTGCACCTCCGCGGCGCCCAGGTCTCGCTGTGGGACCCGGAGGCGAACGAGACCGCCCGCCGCTCGTTCCCGACCCTCACCTACGCAGCCACGAAGGAGGCCGCGATCGAGGGCGCCGACGTGGTGCTGGTCCTGACCGAGTGGGACGACATCATCCAGGCGTCGCCCGTGGCACTCGGGGACGTCGTCGGGCGTCGCGTCGTGATCGACGCGCGCAACTGCCTCCCGGTCGAGGACTGGGTCACGGCTGGGTGGACCGTCCGTTCCCTGGGACGGCCCACTCCGGTCACGGGTGCACCCGTGAGCGTCGCCGCGGGGGCGAACGACGTGCTGGCGACGGCACGGTAGGTTCCCACCTCCGGCACGAGCGGGGTCCGTGCCGGGGGCGGCGCGGGCCCCGTTCCGTCGTCCCGTCCTGCGCACG
>NZ_BACW01000653.1:0-1011 GCF_000333315.1 Curtobacterium sp. B8 | reverse complement strand
AGCAGGAGTCGCTCGTGGGCCTCGAGCGCTCGGCCGATGGCGCGCTCGTCACGATCGACGACGAGCTGAAGACCGCCGAGCAAGAGGTCGGGTTCGCCACCGCCCAGTTCGGCGCCGACGCCGCGAAGCCCTTCGCCGAGGCCGTCGAGACCGCCAAGCGCGACGTCCGCCAGGCGTTCACCTACCAGCAGCAGCTCGACGACGAGATCCCGGACACCCCGCAGCAGCGCGCCGAGTGGGCGAACCAGATCATCGCGATCTGCGAACAGGCCCACGCCGCGATCGAGCAGCAGACCGAGGCGTTCGACCGGCTCCGCGCGCTCGAGGACGGCGTCGCCGACGCTGCGACGGCCCTCCGTGCGGACGTCGCCCGTGCACCGGAGTCCGTCACCGCCGCGGCCGTCGCACTCGACCGGGTCCGGTCCGCGTACTCCGGACGGACCCTCGCGACGGTGTCCGACTCCGTCGAGCAGGCGCAGCAGGTGCTCGCCTTCGCCACCGAACGGTCTGCGGCAGCGGACGCAGCCCTGGCCGCCGGCGACAAGGGCGAGGCCGTCGTCGCGGTCCGTGACGCACAGCACGCCCTCGCACAGGTCCAGCAGCTGACGACCTCGGCCACGAACGCCGAAGCGACCTTCGCCGAGGCCACCGCCCGTGCCGAGGCGATGCGCGCGGACATCGCCGGCGACGTCGCGGCCGCGCGCACGCTGACGTCCGGCGGCCCCGAGCTCGCCGCCGCCGTCACCCGCGCCGAGACGGTCCTCCGGCAGGGCCTCGACCCGAAGGACCCGATCTCCGCGGTCGACGCGCTGACCCGGGCGAACACCGACATCGACGCAGCCCTCGCGACGGCCCGGGGTGTCGAGGAGCAGAACCAGCGCGCCGCCCGGGCCCTGGACGACGCCCTGCGTGACGCCCGCTCGCGGATCAGCCAGGCACGCGACTACATCGCACTCCGGCGCGGCGCCGTCGGCCCGACCGCCCGCACCCGCCTGTCCGAAGCCGAACGCG
>NZ_BACW01000654.1:0-1157 GCF_000333315.1 Curtobacterium sp. B8 | reverse complement strand
ACTGCGGGAGGAGCCTCCAGGCCGTCGTCGCCGTCCGCGGGGTAGCGGACGCCCACCTGGCGCCGCACCTCGTCGAGGAGCGCCATGATCCCGACCGACTCCTCCAGGTCCATCGGACCGCCCTCGTGCGTCCCCGTCTCGATCATCGTCTCGAAGGCGCGGGCCTCGTGGCCGTAGCCGGCGCGCTCCTCGCGACCGTCGAACTCCTCGACCACCGCGCCGTCGCGGTCCCGGATGCGCCACGTCGTCGGCGTGTACCAGGTGTCGTCGAGGTCGATGCGGCCGTCCTCACCGATGATCGAGGCCGTGTTCGGGCTGCGGAGGTCGAGCGCGAAGTGCACCGTCGACTGCGTGCCGCCGGCGTGGTTCATCACGATGCCCATCTGCGTGTCGACGCCCTGCTCGCTCAGGGTCCCCGACGCCACGACCGACTCGGGCAGCCCGAGGACGTCGACCGCGAACGACACCGGGTATATCCCGAGGTCGAGCAGGGCCCCGCCACCGAGCGCCGGGTCGTTCAGCCGGTGCCGCGGGTCCGACGGCAGCGCCTGGTGGTGCGTCGCCTCGACGAGGCGCGGTCGGCCGATCCGTCCCTCGGCGAGGACCTCGCGGATCATCGCCATCTGCGGCAGGAACCGCGTCCACATCGCCTCCATCACCGCCACGTCCGCCCTGCGTGCCGCGTCGGCGACCGCGCGTGCCTCGGCGGCGGTGATGGTGAAGGCCTTCTCGACGAGGACGTGCTTGCCGTGCTCGATCGCCAGCAGCGCGTCGGCGGCGTGCCGGGAGTGCGGTGTCGCGACGTAGACCGCGTCGACGTCCGGGTCCGCGACCAGGTCCTCGTACGAGCCGTGGGCCCGCGCGATGCCGAACTCCGCGGCGAAGGCCTGCGCGGAGTCGGGCGTCCGACTGCCGACCGCCACGAACTCCACGCCGACCGCCGTGCAGTCTCCGACGAAGGACCGCGCGATGCCACCCGTGCCCAGGACTCCCCAGCGAACCGTCATGGTGCCTGTCTACCAGGACACTCGTGCACGAACGGCAGAACCCCCTCTGATCCGGGGATCGGAGGGGGTTCCGTGGAGCCGCCTGTCGGAATCGAACCGACGACCTATTCATTACGAGTGAATCGCTCTACCGACTGAGCTAAGGCGGCG
>NZ_BACW01000655.1:0-10575 GCF_000333315.1 Curtobacterium sp. B8 | reverse complement strand
CCCGTCCGTCTCCTGGTCACCGTCGCGACCAGCGCCCGGATCGGTCGCACGACACGCCGCGGGCTCGCCACGCCGATCGCAGGACGGGTCGGGTCGGGTCGGGAGAAGGTGAGCGGCACGTCCTCCGACCGAGTCCGGGCCGCCGGGACGAGCGCCGTCAGCAGCCCGGCGCGGGGCGGCGCGGGGGTGTCGGCACCCGCCGATAGGCTGGACGGCATGACACGCCTGCGCCTCGCATCCGTCAACGTGAACGGCGTCCGTGCCGCGTTCCGGAAGGGCATGGGCGACTGGCTCGCAACGCGTGACGTCGACGTCCTCGCCTTGCAGGAGGTCCGCGCCTCGAGCGACGACCTCGCCGGGCTGCTCGGCGACGAGTGGGACGTCGTCCACGACCCGGCGAGCGCGAAGGGTCGCGCGGGCGTCGCCATCGCGAGCCGGCACCGTGCGCAGATCCACCGGGTGGAGCTCGGGCCTGCGGAGTTCGACTCCGCCGGTCGCTGGCTCGAGGCCGACTACGAGATCGGCGGCACCACGGTCACGGTCGTGTCGACGTACGTCCACTCGGGCGAGGTCGACACCCCGAAGCAGGACGAGAAGTGGAAGTTCCTCGACGCGATGACCGCGCGCCTGCCCGAGCTGCGGCAGCACAACCCGCTCGCGGTCGTCGTGGGCGACCTCAACGTCGGCCACGACGAGCGCGACATCAAGAACTGGAAGGGCAACGTGAAGCGGGCAGGGTTCCTCCCCCGCGAGCGCGCCTACTTCTCGCGGTTCTTCGGCGCCGAGGGCGAGCCGGTCGAAGGAGCCGACGGCTCCACCGGCCCCGGCCTCGGCTGGGTCGACGTCGGCCGTGCCCAGGCCGGTGACGTCGACGGTCCCTACACCTGGTGGTCGTGGCGCGGCCAGGCGTTCGACAACGACTCCGGCTGGCGCATCGACTACCACGTCGCCACCCCCGAACTCGCCGAGAAGGTCTCGCACTACACGGTCGACCGCGCTGCCGCCTACGACCAGCGATGGTCCGACCACGCCCCCGTGGTCGTCGACTACGAGATCTGATCCCCCCACCGCTCCAGCGCAACAGGACACCAGCATGGCCACGACCCGCATCTTCTCCGGCATCCAGCCCTCGGCCGGATCGCTCCACCTCGGCAACTACATCGGTGCGCTCATGCAGTGGCGGACGCTCCTCGACGACTTCGACGCGATCTACTGCGTCGTCGACATGCACGCGATCACCACCGCGCAGGACCCCGCCGAGCTCCGCGCGAACACGCGCGCGACCGCCGCCCAGTACATCGCCTCCGGCATCGACCCGTCGAAGGCGACGCTCTTCGTGCAGTCGCAGGTGCCGGCGCACGCGGAACTCGCCTGGGTGCTCAACACCCTCACCGGGTTCGGCGAGGCGAGCCGGATGACCCAGTTCAAGGACAAGTCGGCGCGGCAGGGCACGGACGCCGCGTCCGTCGGGCTCTTCACCTACCCGATCCTGATGGCCGCCGACATCCTGCTGTACGACACGAAGGTCGTCCCGGTCGGTGACGACCAGCGGCAGCACGTCGAACTGACGCGCGACCTCGCCGGTCGGTTCAACTCCCGCTTCGGTGACACGTTCGTCGTGCCGGAAGCACGGATCCTGACCGACACCGCGCGCATCTACGACCTGCAGGACCCGACGAGCAAGATGAGCAAGTCGGCGGCGTCCGACAACGGCCTCATCCGCCTCCTCGACGACCCGAAGCGGACCGCGAAGAAGATCCGCTCGGCGGTCACCGACACGGAGCGCGAGATCCGAGCGGACCGTCAGGCGAAGCCCGGCGTGACGAACCTGCTGACGATCCTGTCGGCGTTCTCGGGCACCCCGGTCGCCGAGCTCGAGGCGTCCTTCCAGGGAAAGGGGTACGGCGACCTCAAGGCTGACGTCGCCGACGCGGTCGTCGCCGAGCTCGAGCCCGTGCGTGCCCGCACCCTCGAGCTGCTCGACGACCCGGCCGAGCTGGACCGGCTGCTCGCCGTCGGTGCCGACCGCGCCGAGTCGATCGCCCGCGAGACCCTCGCCCGTGTGTACGACCGCATCGGCTTCGTCCCGCGCTCCCGCGGCTAGGCACGCCGTGCTCCCCGTCGTCCTCGAGTCCGTGCGGGTGCGTCTCGACGTGCCCACACGCCGAGACACGGCGGCGATCGTCGCGGGGTGCCAGGACCCGGACGTCGCACGGTGGACGACGGTCCCGATGCCGTACGGCCCGGAGCACGCCCGGTCGTTCGTGGACGCCCTGGTGGGGCCCGGATGGGCGTCGGACCGGGAGTACACGTGGGCGATCCGCCGTGCCGGGTCGTCGCTGCTCGAGGGCGTGATCGGGTACCGGACCGAGCGCCGCGACGTCGGGTTCTGGCTCGCACCGTCCGCGCGCGGTCTCGGGCTCATGCACGACGCGCTCGAGCTCGTCGTGACGTGGGCGTTCGAGCAGGGCGCTCCCGACGTCGCGTGGGAGTGCTACGAGGGCAACCTCGCTTCGGCAGCGGTGGCCCGAGCGGCTGGCTTCGCGTTCACGGGGAGCGGCCCCGCGGCGAACCCCGGTCGTGACGGCGGCCCGACCCCGGCCTGGCACGCGCGGCGCCGCGCCGACGGTGCGCCGGCATCCGACCTGTCGTGGCCCACAGCGTCGTTCGCCCACAGCGTGTAGTTCGATGACGTGTCACCGACTTCTCGTCGGTAGTGTCGAAGCGTGACCAGCACCCCCTCCGGAACCGCGACCCCGGCCGAGGTCCGGGCGATGCGCCGCGGCCTCGAGATCGCCGCCCTCGGCCCGGCCGTCGGCGACCACGCCCGGGTCGGTGCGGTGGTCCTCGCACCGGACGGCACGGTCCTCGCCGAGGGCTGGCACAAGGGCGCTGGCACCCCGCACGCCGAGGTCGACGCGATGGCGAAGGTGGACCCGGCACTGCTCCGCGGCGCCACCGCCGTCGTGACCCTCGAACCGTGCAACCACACCGGGCGCACCGGTCCGTGCGCGCTCGCCCTCATCGAAGCGGGCATCGGCCGAGTCGTGTACGCGATCGACGACCCGGGAGCGCACGTGCACGGCGGCGCCGATCGACTCCGGGCCGCCGGGGTCGAGGTCGTGTCGGGCGTGCTCGCGTCCGAGGCCGAGGCCTTCCTCGAGCGCTGGCTCCTCAGCATCCGGCTCGGGCGCCCCTGGGTGACCGCGAAGTGGGCCTCGAGCCTGGACGGCCGTGCAGCGGCGGCGGACGGCACCAGCCAGTGGATCACCGGCGCAGCGGCACGCCAGCACGTGCACGAGCAACGCGCTGCCCACGACGCGATCCTCGTCGGCACCGGGACCGTCCTCGCCGACGACCCCTCGCTCACGGCGCGCGGCGACGCCGGTGAGCTGCTCGCCGACCAGCCCCTGCCGGTCGTGTTCGGCGACCGCCCGGTGCCGGACGGCGCCGCGCTGCGCCGGCACCCGCGCGGCCTGGTGACCCTGCCGGGTCACGACCTCGCGGCGTCCCTCGGCGCCCTGCGCGGCCACGGGGTGCATTCCGTGTTCGTCGAGGGCGGCCCCCCCCTGACCTCCGCGTTCATCGCGGCCGGCCTCGTCCAAGAGTACCTCGTTTACGTCGCCCCCGTGCTGCTCGGCGGACCCCGTGTCGCGGTCGACGAACTCGGCGTGGGCAGCATGACCGACCGCTTGCGGTTGGACGTAACATCGACCACCAGTCTGGGTCCGGACCTCCTGGTCCGGGCACGGCCTCACGGCGCCGCGCACCCTGGAGCGGCAGCCCAGAACGACCGGAGCACACGATGACCGACGCACTCACCTCCCCCGTCCCCGGGAGCCCGGTCCAGTTCGAAGTGTCCACGAACGTCCCGACCACGCACGGAACGTTCGAGATGCGCGCCTACCGCGACCTCGTCACCAGCGCCGAGCACGTGGCGATCATCGCTCCCCTGCCCGACGGCTCCGCCCCGGCCGACGGCGCGCTCGTCCGCGTGCACTCGGAGTGCCTCACCGGCGAGGCGTTCGGCTCGCTGAAGTGCGAGTGCGGCCCGCAGCTCGACGCCGCGCTCGACACGATCGCAGCCGAGGGCGGGGTCGTGGTGTACCTCCGCGGGCAGGAGGGACGGGGCATCGGCCTCGCCAACAAGCTCAAGGCCTACCGTCTGCAGGAGGACGGCCTCGACACGCTCGACGCCAACCTCGCCCTCGGGCTGCCGGCCGACTCGCGCGAGTACGGCGGCGCCGCGGGCATCCTCGCCGACCTCGGCATCACGAGCGTCCGGCTACTGTCGAACAACCCGGAGAAGCGCCGCCAGCTCGAGGAGCACGGCATCGCCGTCGAGTCCCTCGTACCGCTCGTGGTCGGCATCTCCGCGCAGAACGCCGGCTACCTCGACACCAAGCGCGACCGGATGGGCCACCAGCTCCCCGCCCACCTGGAGGCCGGCGCCGCGAGCTGACCCGGCGCCGCCAGCGCAGCTGGCGGCATCCCGACGCGACCTCCCGCCGGGAGGCGCGGGGCACGACCGACGTGCACCGTGCCTCCCGGCGGTGTCGTTCTCTGCGGATTCGCAGGAAAGCGACATGTGTCGTAGGCTGTGAGCCCCGTCACGAGCGGTCCACCACCCACCGAACGCACCCGATCGGCGCCGCGCCACCTGCGCGAACCGACCGGTGTCCGCCGTCCGGAACACCGCCGCACCCGACCGGGTGCTCCCGTCGGAGTCCTCACACACGCATGTCAGCCGCACCGGCACCCAGCACGACCACCCCGACCCCGGCAGGCAACCCGCGCTCCCGCGTGGTCATCGCCAGCCTCGTCGGGACCTCGATCGAGTTCTACGACTTCTACGTCTACGCGACCGCCGCCGTCCTCGTCTTCCCAACGCTGTTCTTCCCGGACGCGGACCCGACGGCCTCGCAGCTGTCGTCGTTCGTGACCTTCGCGCTCGCGTTCTTCGCCCGTCCGGTCGGGTCGATCATCTTCGGCCACTTCGGCGACCGCATCGGCCGGAAGGCCACGCTCGTCGCCTCCCTGCTCGTCATGGGCACGGCGACGTTCCTCATCGGGTGCCTGCCGACGTTCGACTCGATCGGCGTCTGGGCCCCAGTGCTGCTCGCCGTGATGCGGTTCGCACAGGGCATCGGCCTCGGTGGCGAGTGGTCCGGCGCGGCGCTGCTCGCGACCGAGAACGCACCGAAGGGCAAGCGCGGCGTCTTCGGCTCCCTCCCCCAGCTCGGCGCACCGATCGGCTTCCTGCTCGCGAACGGACTCTTCATCGCGATCAACGCCGCGATGCCCGCCGGCGCCGACGGCTCGGTGAACCCGGACTTCCAGGCGTGGGGCTGGCGCATCCCGTTCCTGCTGTCCGCGGTCCTGGTGGTCGTCGGGCTCTACGTCCGCTTCAGGCTCGTCGAGTCGACGGTGTTCCGCGGCGTCCAGGAGTCCGGCTCGGTCGCGAAGGTCCCGCTGGCCCGGGTCTTCCGGACCTCGTGGCGGCCGCTCATCGTCGGCACGTTCGGCATGGTCGCGACCTACGTGCTCTTCTACTTCATGACCACCTTCACGTTGAGCTACGGCACGACCGCGAGCTCGGGCGTCCCGAAGATCGGTCTCGGCTACCCGCGGGGCGAGTTCCTCACGCTGCTCATGATCGGCGTCGTGTTCTTCGGCATCCTCACCCCGGTCGCGGGCTTCCTCGCCGACCGGTTCGGCCGCCGGTCCACGCTCCTGTGGACCACGCTCGGCATCGCGCTCTTCGGGCTGACGTTCCAGTTCTGGTTCGCCGCGTCCACCGGGCCGGTCACCGTGGTCACGTTCCTGGTCGTCGGGCTGTCGCTCATGGGCCTCACCTTCGGCCCGATGGGCGCGCTGCTGCCGGAACTCTTCCCGACGAACGTCCGGTACACGGGCTCCGCCGTGGCGTACAACGTGGCTTCGATCCTCGGGGCGTCGCTCGCGCCGACCGTGGCGCTCGCCCTGTGGAAGGCCGACGGGAACATCTTCCTCGTCGGGCTGTACCTCACGATCGCCGCCGTGGTGACGCTCGTCGCCCTGCTCTTCGTCAAGGAGACCAAGCACGCCGACTTCGGTGACGCCGAGGCCGAGCGCGTGCTCGGCCTCGCCGCCGACGCGTCGGTGGGCGACGGCCACGTGCGTTCCTCGGGGAGCCTCGCCCCGTAACGCACCCGGGTGCGCACGTCACGGACGGGAGGCGCGGTGCCAGCGGGCGCCGCGCCTCCCGTCCGTCGTGTGGTGCCGGGGTCGGCCGGCGTGGCGGGATCGGCCGGGATCCGCGGGGTCGGGACAACGCGCGCGTTCCGACGACGCCCCCGTCGATCGACGCGTGGTTCGTCGCTGCCGCTGTCGCACGACCGGGCCGTCGTCGTACGACAGCGGCAGCGTCGTCCCGCGCGGGCCTCGGAAGTCCTCGTCCGCAACGGACGACGCTGCCGTTGTCGCACGACGACGACGGAGTCGTCCGGCAACGACGCCATGCGAGGCGCGCCCCGACACCCGACCGCCGACTCCGCACCCATGTCAACCCACGTTGACACCACTCCGCCCGTCAATGTAGGTTGACACCATGGACCGGCCGACCATCACCACCCTGGCCTCCGGCGCCGACGGCGACGACCCGTTCGCCGCACTCGCCTCGGTCCGGGAGCTCCGCAAGGCCCTCGACCGCACCGAGGAACTCGCCGCCCGCCGCGCTCGGAACGCCGGAGCCTCGTGGCAAGAGATCGCGACGCTCCTCGGCGTCAGCCGACAGGCAGTGCACAAGAAGTACGGCAGAGACTAGGACCACGATGAGCTTCCCCTTCGCCCGCCCCAAGAAGACCGACGGTCCCCGAGCCAGCTTCGGTCGGCTGCTGCACTACCTGTTCGAGAACAAGCCCGCGATGGTCGTCATCATCGTGCTGAGCGTCCTCGGCGCCGGTGCCTCGCTCGCCCAGCCGCTCCTGGTCAACCAGGTCATCACCGCCGTGCAGGGCGGCCGTACCCTGAGCACGCTCGTGTGGCTGCTCGTCGGGCTCGTCATCGTGGCCGGGCTCCTGAACGGTGTGCAGCACTTCCTGCTGCAGCGCGCCGGCGAGGGCGTCGTGCTCTCCACCCGCCGCAAGCTCATCGCCCGCATCCTCAACCTGCCGATCTCCGAGTTCGACACCCGTCGCACCGGCGACCTCGTCTCCCGTGTGGGCAGCGACACGACGCTGCTGCGGGCCGTGCTCACGCAGGGCCTCATCGAGTCGATCGGCGGCTCCCTCACGTTCATCGGCGCCATCGTCGCCATGGCGGTCATCGACCCGGTGCTGCTCGTGATCGTCGTGGTCATCGTGCTCGTCGCGATCGTCGTCGTCGGCGGGCTCAGCCGTCGCATCCGCATCGCGTCGAAGCGGGCGCAGGAGAAGGTCGGCGACCTCACCGCAGCCGTCGAGCGCGGCATCGGCGCCGTGCGCACCATCCGTGCCGCCGGCGCCACCGAGCGCGAGGTCCGCGAGGTCGACGGCCACGCGACCGAGGCCTACCGCCGCGGCCTCGACATCGCCAAGATGTCCGCGTTCGTGGTCCCGGTCGCGAGCATCGTCATGCAGGTCGCGTTCATCGCCGTGCTCGGTGTCGGTGGGGCACAGGTCGCCGCCGGGACGATCACGATCGCCACGCTCATCACCTTCATCCTGCTGCTGTTCATGATGATCATGCCGCTCGGGCAGGCCATGGGCGCCGCGGTCGCCGTCGCGCAGGCGCTCGGCGCGCTCGGCCGCATCGAGGAGATCCTGCACCTGCCGACGGAGGACCAGGACGACCGGGCCGTCCGCGTCGCCGCCGCGGTCCCGAGCGACGACGCGATCACCTTCGAACACGTGTCGTTCCGGTACACGGCCCCGGCGCAGGCGTCCGGACCCGACGGGGCGACGGACCGGCCTGGAGGCACGGGTCACCCCGCCGACGCCACCGCCGTCGACGACGTGGTGCTGCACGACGTCTCCTTCCGGGTCCCCCGCGGCTCGCGGGTCGCCCTCGTGGGCCCCTCGGGCGCCGGCAAGTCGACGACCCTGGCCCTCATCGAGCGGTTCTACGACCCGACCGACGGCGTGATCCGCCTCGGTGGCGTCGACGTTCGCGGGCTCGACCGCGCCGACCTCCGGGCCCAGATCGGCTACGTCGAGCAGGACGCCCCCGTGCTCGCCGGCACCATCGGGGCGAACCTGCTCCTCGGGTCGCCGGACACCACGAAGCAGGACTGCGTGCGTGTACTCGAGGCGGTGAACCTCGGCGAGGTCCTCCACCGCGACCCGCGCGGCCTAGACGCCCAGGTCGGCGAGGACGGCGTGATGCTCTCCGGCGGCGAGCGCCAGCGGCTCGCGATCGCGCGCGCCCTGCTCGCCGCACCGCCGATCCTGCTCCTGGACGAGTCGACGTCGTCGCTCGACGGGGTGAACGAGCAGAAGATGCGGCTCGCGATCGACGCGGTCGCTGAGGACCGCACGCTCCTCGTGATCGCGCACCGGCTGTCCACCGTGGTCGACTCGGACGTGATCGTCGTGCTCGAGCACGGGCGGGTCGTCGGGGTCGGGACGCACTCCGAGCTCGTCGAGTCCACCCCGCTGTACCGCGACCTGGCGAAGCACCAGTTGCTCGTCTGAGACGCCCCCGGGATGGGCTCGGGCTAGAGGCGCGCGCCACCCGGACGGTGCAGGCCCTCGTCGGTGTCGCTGTGGTCGACGAGCCCGCCGGCTGCCCGCACCTCGTCGAGCGCGGCGGCGCTGCGAGCGGGGTCGACCCCGACGACGAGGTCCTCGTACACGGTGACGGCGGCGCCGCCGGCGAGCGCGTCGAGGGCACTCGCGCGGACGCAGTGGTCGGTGGCGATGCCGACGATGTCGACCTCGCGGACGTCGCGCTGCTCGAAGACCTCGCCGAGCGGGACGCCGTCTGCGGTCCGCCCCTCGAAGGCCGAGTAGGCGGGTGCGCCCTGGCCCTTGTAGACGTGGACGTCGACGGAGCCGGTGTCGAACGCCGGGTGGTAGTCCGCGCCGGGGGTGTCCTGGACGCAGTGGACCGGCCAGGTGTCCACGAAGTCGGGCCCCTGCGCGCCGGCGAAGTGGCCGCCGTTGTCGTCGTCGCCGTGGTGCCAGTCGCGGGAGCCGACGATGAGGTCGTACTCCCCAGCGTGCTGCCCGAGGAACACGGAGATCCGCTGCGCGACGGCGTCACCGCCGCTCACGCCGAGTGCACCGCCCTCGGTGAAGTCGTTCTGGACGTCGACGACGAGCAATGCCCTGGCCATGCGTCCATCCAACACCAGGGTGCGTCAGGAACCGGAGAGCTTGCCCCCGCACGAGTAGGTCGCGGCGGTCACCGCGTCGAGCGCCGGCAGCGCGGCCGCCCGCGACGACCCGATGGCGTAGAACGCGAACGTCAACCGGGTGCCGTCGGCCGCGTCCATCCAGCCGCCGAGGGTGTTGGCGCTGTCGATCCAGCCGGTCTTCGCGTGGACCTTGCCGCGTGCGACGGCGTTCGCGCCCGTGAAACGGCTGGCGAGCGTGCCGGAGACGCCGGCGACCGGCAGGGCGTTCGAGAGCGTGCCGAGGCCCTTCGCACCGGCCTGCACCTGGACCATGAGCTGGGCGACGAACTCGGGCGACACCGCGTTGGCCGCACTCTCGCCCGACCCGTCCTTGATGACGATGCCGGACGGGTCGACGCCGTACGAGCGCAGCGCTGCCTGGTACACGCCGGTCAACGACGCGGCGGAGCCGTTCGCCCCGGACTCCTTCGACGAGATCCGCGCGAGCATCTCCGCGAGCGTGTTGTCGGAGTTCGGGATCATCTGGCCGATGAGCGTCGACACCGGCTGCGACGACACCGTGGCGATCGTGTCGGTCGAGGTCGTGGCGCGCTTGACGATCTGGGCGTTCGCGGCACCGGCGACGCCTGCGTTCGCGAGGGCCGTCCGGAACGCCGCTCCCGCGCGACCGACGGGGTCGGTCGACCGCGGTGAGGTCGCCGCACCCGGGTTCGCCCGGTCGCCGTCGACCATGAGTGCGGTCACCATCGGCTGGTAGCCGATCGTCCGCTCGGACACGGGCCAGGTCGGGTCCCAGGCGTCCGCGTCGTTCCAGTAGGTGTCGTCCGTGACGATCGTCGACACCGGGCTGTCGCCGAGCTTCGCCTTCACCTGCTGGGCGAGCTGCGCGAGGGTGGGTGCGCCCGGGTAGACCGTCGCGCCACCGGCGGAGAGCGTCGCGTCGCCGTGCCCGACCAGGGCGATCGTCCCGGCGGACTCCTGCGTCACCGTCGTCGAGATCCGGTGGTCGCCCCCGAGGACGGCCAGGGCGGTCGCGCTCGTGAGGGTCTTCATGACGCTGCCGGTCTGCTTGGGCTGGTCGCCGGCGTGCGAGTAGAGCACCTTGCCGGTCCCCGCGTCGATGACCGCGCCCTCGAACGACCCGAGCCCGGGGGCACCGGCCGCCTGGTCGATCGTGCAGGCGCGGAGGGCCGAGGGNCCGTCGGGGTCTCCGGCACCGCTCTGCCCGTCGCGGTCGCGGTCGGGCTCGGCGTCCGCGT
>NZ_BACW01000656.1:0-14257 GCF_000333315.1 Curtobacterium sp. B8 | reverse complement strand
TCTTCGGCTCGCTCTCGAGCACGACGTTGTGGTCGGCCACCCCGGGCAGCTGCGACTCGACTGCCGCCCGGTGCGCACGACCGGTGACGACCATGATCCGCTGGTCGCCCGCGAGGGGCGCGAGACGGTCCCACGTCTGGCGGAGCAGCGAGGTCCCCGAGCCGGTGAGGTCGTGGAGGAACTTCGGGGCGTCGGCCCGTGACAACGGCCAGAGCCGCGATCCGATGCCGCCGGCGGGGATGATCGCGTAGAAGTCCTGGAGCTCGTCTGCCACCCGCTCACCGTACCGGTCCCGGTCCGCGATCCCTGGGCGGCGACCGCACGTTTCCCGCATGCGGTCTCCCGCACCGGCACGTCCTGTTCACCCCCTCCGTGTCCGCCGTTCACACGCAGCGCCCCGACCCGTCACGGCCGCCGCGGAGCATGGGACGCACCATGAGCGCACGCAGCGTGGAGCGCGGCACGTCCCAGCGGACCGTCGCCGTCGTGACCGAGAGCTTCCTGCCCACCCTCAACGGCGTGACCACGAGCGTCATCGCGGTGCTCGACCACCTGCGGCTCCGCGGCCACCGCGCGGTCGTGATCGCCCCGGACACCCCGGGGATCGCCCAGCTCCGGCCGAAGGACCACGTCGAGCGCTTCAACGGCTACGACGTGCACCGCGTGCCCGCGGTCGCGTACCGGCAGTTCCCGGTCGCGCTCCCCCACCCGGTGCTCGACACGATCCTCGCCGCCTCCGGCGCCGACGTGCTCCACGCCGCGAGTCCGTTCCTGTTGGGTGGACGCGCCATCACCGCGGCCGGGAGGCTCGGCATCCCCTCCGTCGCCGTCTTCCAGACCGACGTGGCCGGGTTCGCCCGCCGCAACGGCCTGACCGCGACGGTCCCGCTGGTGCGGAAGATCCTCGGTCGGATCCACGAGGGCGCGTCCCTGACGCTCGCCCCGTCGAGCGCCACCGCGGCGATGCTCGCCGAGGACGGCGTGCCGCGCGTCGCGCGGTGGGGGCGCGGCGTCGACACGACGCTGTTCCACCCCGGTCGCCGCGACGCGACGCACGTCCGTGCGCTCCGCCGCCGGCTCGCGCCGAACGGCGAGACCATCGTGGGCTACGTGGGCCGCCTCGCACCGGAGAAGGAGGTCGAGCGGCTCGCCGAGCTCGGCGGCCTCCCGGGCATCCGGGTCGTGGTCGCGGGAGGCGGTCCCTCCAGGCCGCTGCTCGAACGACGGCTCCGGCACCTCGACGTGCACTTCACCGGACCGCTGCGCGGCGACGCGCTCGCGGACGCGTACGCGGCCCTCGACGTGTTCGTGCACACGGGTCCGGCCGAGACCTTCGGGCAGACGCTGCAGGAGGCGCACGCGAGCGGCCTGCCGGTGGTCGCGCCAGCCTCGGGCGGCCCGGTCGACCTGGTGGCCCCGGGGCTCGACGGCGACCTGTACGACCCGGACGCGCCGCAGGCGCTGCGACAGGCCGTCCTGCGGCTGCACCACGACCGGGCGCTCGCGGCCCGGATGGGGTCCGCCGGCCGGCTCCGGGTCGAGGGCACCACGTGGGAGGCCGTCGGGGACCAGCTGCTCGAGCACCACGACACGGCCCGCACGATCGGCGCGCCGCCCGCCGCGGCGCGGGCGGTCCGGGCACGTTGGCACGAGAGTGTCAGCGCACGCGCATAGGATGGACGTGTTCCACAGAACACGAACGGCAAGGGCTCGCCGATCGGCGAGCCCGTCCTATGGGAGGACTCGCTCATGGCCGAGCAGACCGCAGGGGGGACGGCGACCGCCGAACCCCGCGTGACGATCGAGGCGCCGCGCGCCTCTCGGACGCCGCAGGGCACCCTGTACCGGGGCTCGACCGGCATGTGGTCCTGGGTCCTGCACCGCATCACCGGTGTCGCGATCTACTTCTTCCTGCTGGTGCACATCCTCGACACGGCGCTCGTGCGGCTCTCGCCCGAGGCCTACAACGCGGTGATCGGCACCTACAAGACCCCGATCATGAACCTCGGTGAGATCGCGCTCGTCATGGCGATCGTGTTCCACGCGTTCAACGGGCTGCGGATCATCCTCGTGGACTTCTGGTCGAAGGGCCCGAAGTACCAGCGCGCGATGTTCTGGGTCGTCATCGTCCTCTGGGCGGTCGCGATCGCGGGCTTCCTGCCGCGCCAGCTGATGAACCTCGTCGCCGACTTCCACTGACCAGGAGCGCACAGATGACCACGCAGACCATCGAACCGCCCCGCAGTGCCGGCGCGGCCCGCCGCACGACCAACTGGGAGAAGTGGGGCTGGATCTACATGCGCGCGTCGGGCGTCCTGCTCGTCGTGCTGATCTTCGGCCACCTGTTCGTGAACATGGTGGCCGGCGAGGGCGTGAAGCAGATCGACTTCGCCTTCGTCGCCGGCAAGTGGGCGAACCCGTTCTGGCAGGTGTGGGACTCGCTGATGCTCGTCCTCGCCCTGGTCCACGGCTCGAACGGCATGCGGACGATCGTGAACGACTACGTGTCCAAGCCGGGCATCCGGAAGACGCTCCTCGTCGCGATCCTCGTCGCGTGCGTCGCGCTCGTCGTCCTCGGCCTGCTCGTCTGCTGGACGTTCGACCCGTGCCCCGCCGGCGCCGCCGCCGCGGACCTGCCGTCGTTCTGCCCGGCCCGCTGACGACGCGCCCTGCCCGCCTACCCCCTGACCGAAAGACCTCCGTGCCCCTGAACACCCAGACCGACATCACGGTCCACCACCACCAGTTCGACATCGTCATCATCGGCGCGGGCGGCGCCGGCATGCGGGCCGCCATCGAGGCCGGACCGAAGGCGAAGACGGCCGTCATCTCGAAGCTCTACCCGACCCGTTCCCACACGGGTGCGGCGCAGGGCGGCATGGCGGCGGCCCTCGCGAACGTCGAAGAGGACTCGTGGGAGTGGCACACGTTCGACACGATCAAGGGCGGCGACTACCTCGTCGACCAGGACGCCGCGGAGATCCTCGCGAAGGAAGCGATCGACGCCGTCATCGACCTCGAGAACATGGGCCTGCCGTTCAACCGCACGCCCGAGGGCAAGATCGACCAGCGACGCTTCGGCGGCCACACCCGCGACCACGGCAAGTCCCCGGTGCGCCGGGCCTGCTACGCCGCGGACCGCACCGGCCACATGATCCTGCAGACGCTGTTCCAGAACTGCGTGAAGCTCGGGGTGAACTTCTTCAACGAGTTCTACGCGCTCGACCTCATCATGGTCGACGTCACCGGCGACGACGGCGTCACCCGGAAGCAGCCGGCCGGCGTCGTCGCGTTCGAGCTCGCGACCGGCGAACTCCACGTCTTCCACGCGAAGGCGATGATCTTCGCGACCGGCGGGTTCGGCAAGATGTTCAAGACCACCTCGAACGCGCACACCCTCACCGGTGACGGCGTCGGCATCGTCTGGCGCACGGGCCTGCCGCTCGAGGACATGGAGTTCTTCCAGTTCCACCCGACCGGGCTCGCGGGCCTCGGCATCCTCCTGACCGAGGGTGCCCGCGGCGAAGGTGCGATCCTCCGCAACGCGTCCGGCGAGCGCTTCATGGAGCGGTACGCGCCGACCATCAAGGACCTCGCACCCCGCGACATCGTCGCCCGGTGCATGGTGCAAGAGGTCGCCGAGGGCCGCGGCGCCGGCCCGAACAAGGACTACGTGCTGCTCGACTGCACGCACCTCGGCGCCGAGGTCCTCGAGACCAAGCTGCCCGACATCACCGAGTTCGCGCGGACCTACCTCGGGGTCGACCCGGTCGTCGAGCCGGTGCCGGTGATGCCGACCGCCCACTACGCGATGGGTGGCATCCCGACCAACGTCAAGGCCGAGGTCCTCTACGACAACACCACGGTCGTCCCCGGGCTCTACGCCGCCGGCGAGTGCGCCTGCGTGTCCGTGCACGGCTCGAACCGCCTCGGCACGAACTCGCTGCTCGACATCAACGTCTTCGGCAAGCGCTCCGGCAACAACGCCGCGGAGTACGTGCAGACCGCCGAGTTCCTCCCGCTGCCCGAGCACCCCGAGCAGGGCGTGAAGGACATGCTCGACCAGCTCCGGGCATCCACCGGCACCGAGCGCGTCGCCGCCCTCCGCAAGGAGCTCCAGGAGGAGATGGACCGCAACGCGCAGGTGTTCCGGACCGACGAGTCGCTCGCCAAGGTGACCGAGACCATCCACGAGCTGCGCAACCGGTTCCTGCAGGTCTCCGTGCAGGACAAGGGCAAGCGCTTCAACACCGACCTGCTCGAGGCCGTCGAGCTCGGCTTCCTGCTCGACCTGGCGGAGGTCGTCGTCTACTCCGCCCGCAACCGCAAGGAGAGCCGCGGCGGCCACATGCGCGACGACTACCCGAAGCGCGACGACGAGAACTACATGCAGCACACCATGGCGTACCTGACGGGCGACCCGCACTCGTCACTCGCCGACGACCACATCACGCTCGACTGGAAGCCCGTCGTGGTGACGCGCTACGAGCCGATGGAGAGGAAGTACTGATGACCGACACCCTGGTCTCCGACGCCCCCCGCACCCAGACCGTGCAGGACGCCCCTCCCGGATCCTTCCCCGTCACGCTCATCGTCCGCCGGTTCGACCCGGACGTCGACGACGAGCCGCGCTGGCAGGACTTCGACGTGATGATGCTGCCGACCGACCGCATCCTCGACGCGCTGCACCAGATCAAGTGGGAGCAGGACGGTTCCCTGACGTTCCGGCGCTCCTGCGCCCACGGCGTCTGCGGGTCGGACGCGATGCGCATCAACGGCCGCAACCGCCTCGCGTGCAAGACCCTCATCAAGGACCTCGACGTGTCGAAGCCGATCTACGTCGAGGCGATCAAGGGCCTGCCGCTCGAGAAGGACCTCGTCGTCGACATGGAGCCCTTCTTCGCGTCCTTCCGCGAGGTGCAGCCGTTCCTGCAGGCGTCCTCCGCGCCCGAGAAGGGCAAGGAGCGCGTCCAGTCCGTCGCCGACCGTGCCCGCTTCGACGACACCACGAAGTGCATCCTCTGCGCCGCGTGCACCTCGTCGTGCCCGGTCTTCTGGACGGACGGGCAGTACTTCGGCCCCGCCGCGATCGTGAACGCGCACCGCTTCATCTTCGACTCGCGCGACGACGCAGCCGACGTCCGCCTCGACATCCTCAACGACAAGGAAGGCGTCTGGCGCTGCCGCACGACCTTCAACTGCACCGACGCCTGCCCGCGCGGCATCCAGGTCACGAAGGCGATCTCGGAGGTCAAGCAGGCGATCATGCGGGGGAAGGCATAGGTCGCACCCGGTAGGCTCGCGCCCATGACGTTCGCGGAGACCCGCCCCATCCTCGACCAGCTCGGCTACACCGTCCGGTACGTGCAACTCCCCGGGGAGACCCTGCACGAGCCGCCGGTCGAGGGGGCGCTCCGCCTCGCACAGGTCGGGGCCTCCGAGTACGCGCTCGAGGTCGTCGACTACGGCACGGCCCGCCGGCTCGCCACCGCGAACGGTGAGGACGACGCGGTCGAGATGCTCCGCCGGTTCCTCAACCGGCCGTTCCCGGCGCCGCGGGACATCCCCCGGCACGAGTTCGACGGGCTCCGTGACCGTGCGGCCTCGACGTACCCGCAGCTCGCGCAGCAGGTGGCACAGGCCGGAGAACGGGGTCTGACGATCCAGGTCCCCGCCGGGGTCCCGGTCGACCGCGTCGGTGGCCCGGACGGCTACCTCCTGCACCCGCTCGACACCCCGCTCCCCCAGCGGTCGCTCCCGCCGCATGTCACGGCAGCGCCGGAGACGCACCGCTACGTGGTGGAGCGGCCGTTCCTGGTGACGGTCCGGTTCGTCCAGCCGTGGTTCGAGCAGCCGGGCGGCGCCCTCCGCTTCGAGATCGCCGACCCGTCGGTCACGGTCCGCGACCTCGTCGTCGACGGCTCGCTCGCTCGGGTGCGGGTGGTCTGAGCGAGCAGCGCCAGCACGCAGAACGGCCCTCCCCGATCGGGGAGGGCCGTTCTGCGTCCAGAGGGTCGATCAGCCGCGCTGGGGCTGGTCGAAGCGCGCACCCTCGGGCTTCGAGGGGAGCAGGTAGAGGACGAGCAGGATGAGTCCGCCGACCACGGGGATGAGCCCGAGGAAGATGAACGGACCCGCGAAGTTCGCGTCGTGCAGCCGTCGCCACGCCAGCGCGAGGTTCGGGATGATCGTTGCGAGCCCCCAGAGGAGGAGCAGGATCCCGCCGATGACGAACAGCGCGGACGGCGAGGTCATCGTGGAGGTCGACCCGTACGTCGTCGACACCGTCTGGTACTGCGAGGTGCCCGCCCCGATCCCGTAGATCGCGTAGAGCACTCCCGTGACGATGACGTTCGCCAGGTACCACCACCAGAACTCACTGCGGCTCGCGCGCCCGTCGAACCGCACGTACTTCTTGAAGAAGCGCTTGATCGCGTTCGGGAACGAGATGCCGTACCACGGTGCCCAGAGCGGCGGCTCGCCGTTCGGGCCGGTCGGCGCCGGCTGACCGTACTGCGGCTGCTGGCCGTACGGGTTCTGCCCGGACTGCTGGCCGTACGGGTTCTGCGCGGGCTCCTGGCCGTACGGGTTCTGCGGCGGGTACTGGTCACTCATCGGGGGTCCCCCTGCTGGCTCTGATCGATTCGGTCCGTGATGCTGACGACGTCAACGAACCCGATCCAACCAGGAAACCCACAGCTTCGCCCGCCCTCAAGGTCCCCCGATCAGGGGACGAGCGCGAGTTTGCCCCCCGGGTGCTGCGATTCGAGCAGCTCGGCGGCGGCCTTCGCCTCGGACAGCGGGAAGGTCCGAGCGACCGGGACGACGAGGTCCCCGTCGCCCGCGAGGTCGATCAACCGCTGCCGGACGGAGTCCCGGAACGCCTTGCTCTCCGGCTGGGCTCCGCCGATCGCTCGGATGCCGTCGGCCTCGGCGCGACCGAACGCGGCGATCGTCACGATGCGGGACGGGTCCGACACGAGGGCGAGGGACACGTCGACCGCCTCGTCGGTACCGACGCAGTCGAGCGCCACGTCGACGCCGTCGCCCGTTCCGTCCTCGACGAGCGCCCGGACACGGTCCTCGAGCCCGTCGCCGTACGCGATCCACTCACCGCCGAAGTCGGCGACGACGTCGGCGTTGCGCTCGGACGCAGTCCCGATGACCCGTGCTCCGAGGAGCCGGAGTTGCTGGAGCAGGCTGACGCCGACGGCCCCGGCGGCCCCGTGCACGAGAACGGTGTCGTTCCCCGAGGCGCGCGTGACGCGGAGCATGTCGGCCGCGGTGGTGCCTGCGAGCAGGAGGTTCGCGGCCTCGGGGAACCCGAGCGACGCGGGCTTCGCGAACACGTCCCGGGCGGGCACCGTCAGCGCTTCGGACCAGCCGCCCTCGACACGGAAGGCGAGGACCTCGTCCCCGACCGCTCCCCCGCCCGAGGCGATCTCGGTGTCGGACCCGATCCGGCTGATGACGCCGGCGACCTCGTACCCGATCGCGATCGGCAGGTCGGCCGCGTCGCCCTGCCGGGTGTGCTTCGTGTCGGCGGGGTTCATGCCCGCGGCGCGGACGGCGATGGTGACCTCGCCGGGGCCCGGTGCGGGCACGTCGGTGTCGGTGTACTCGAGGACCTCGCTGCCGCCGAACCGCGGTGCCACCCAGTGCTTCGTCATGGGTGCGACGCTACGCGTCGCGTCCCGGGGCTTCACGGGGTGCGCCAGGTTCGACGACACCGCGGAGCATTGCGACCCCGGGACGGGCTGGAGGCCCGTCACCAGCTGGTGACGGGCCTCCAGTCGGACAGACGCGAGCGTCGTCAGGCGCGCGCTGCGCGCACCCGGTCGGCGAACGCGGCGTGCAGCGGGTGCTGCTCGTCGAGCCCGGTGATCTCGGTCGCGACAGCGCCGTCGGCCTTGTCGGACCGGAGGAGCTCCTGCAGCTGCACACTCTGCTCGTCGTCCGCGACGTCGAAGCGGAGCGCGGCGCCCATCGCGTCGAGCAGCGCGGTCGGCTCGGTGCCGTCCTCGGCCAGCGCGGCCGCCGGGGACACGAACCGCTCGTCGCGGGAGAGCTTGCGGAGCGGCTGTCGGCCGACCCGGGTGACGGTGTCCGGCAGGTGCGGGTTCTCGAACCGGGCGATGATCGCCTCGACGTAGGCGCGGTGCACCTCGGGGTCGAGCTCGTGCCGGCGGACGAGCAGGTCGCTGGTCTCGGCGAGCACGGCCTCGAGCTCGGAACGGACCGCAGGGATCGCGATGGCGTCGGCGATCTTGTCCGCGCCGGCGATGTACCCGTGGTACGCGACCGTGGCGTGGCCGGTGTTGACCGTGAAGAGCTTCCGCTCGATCGAGGCGGCGAGGCCGTCGACGTAGTGGGCGCCGGGGATCTCCGGCTCGGACCCGTTGAACGGCGTGCGGTCGATGGCCCACTCGTAGTACGTCTCGACGGTGACGTCGAGGCCGGCGCCGTCCGGCTGGGCCGGCACGATGCGGTCGACGGCCGTGTTGGCGAACACGGCCTTCGCGAGTGCCTGATCGCGGGACTCGGCGGGCAGCGCCTCGACGATGAACTCGCGGAGCCGGTCGGTCGCGTTGATCGCGTTCTCGCAGGCCATGACGGCGAGCGGGGCCGCGCCGGCGTCACGCTGCTGCAGACCCGCGGCGATCACCGGGGCGATGAACTTGAGGACGTTCGGTCCGACGGCGCAGGTGACCACGTCGGCGGCGGCGATCTCGGCGATGACGCCCTGTTCGTCCTGCGCGCTGTTCAGGGCACGGAAGCCGCTGACCTCGTGGTCCTTCGCATCGGCACCGACCTCGTGGACGGTGTACGAGTCGGCGGCGGCGAGGGCGTCGATGAGCGGCGCGGCGACGTCGGCGAAGACCACCTCGTAGCCGGCCTCGTGGAGCAGCAGCCCGACGAAGCCGCGGCCGATGTTGCCGGCGCCGAAGTGGACGGCGGTGCGGTCGCTCACTCGTTGACCTCACCGAGGATCGCGAGGATCGCCGCGGTGTCGGGCGCGTCCGTCAGCTTCTGGACCTCGTCCTCGTCGGAGAACACGATCGCGATCTTCGAGAGGATGTCGAGGTGCTCGTTGTTGACGCCGGCGATGCCGACGACGAAGCGCACGGGGTTGCCGTCCCAGTCGATCGGGGTGGCGTAGCGGATGAACGACAGCGCGGAGGACTTGATGGCGTCCTTCGCGTCGTTGGTGCCGTGCGGGATGGCGAGGAAGTTGCCCATGTACGTCGAGACGCTCTTCTCACGCTCGAGCATCGCCGGGTAGTAGTCCGCGGTGACCGCGCCCGCAGCCTCGAGGATCTCGGCAGCCTCCTTCATCGCCTCGGACTTCGTCGGGGCGGTGTCCTCGGTGTGGATCCGGATCTGGCTCTCCTGCAGGACGGGCATCGGGGTTCTCCTTGCTTCGTGACGTGGCGTCGTGGACGTGTGGAGGGGACGAGCCGCGGCCCGTCCCCTCCGATACTGCACTCGGTTACTGGTCGGTGCGTCGCTACTGCTGCTTGAGCTGCTCGACGACCTGGTCGTACTGCGGCGCGTTCATGAAGTTGCCGACCGACACGTGCTGTGCGTTCGGGTTCTTCTGACGGGCGCGGTCGGTGAGCTCCTCCTGCGTGATGATGAGGTCCTCGGTGCCGTCGAGGTTCGCGATCGCCTTGTTGACGACCGTGACGCCCTCGATGCCCGCCTTCTTCACCTTGTTGCGGAGGACGCTGGCGCCCATCGCGCTCGAGCCCATGCCGGCGTCGCAGGCGAAGACCACGTTCTCGACGCGGGTCGCCGTCGCGGTCGACGCGGAGCCGACGCCGCCGAGCGAGGCCTCGGCCTCCTCGTCGTTCGCCGGGGCGTTGTTGCCGAACAGGCCCGCGGTCGCGGCGTTGACGTCGCGGCCCTTGTTGGCCTGGAGCTTCGCCATGGCGGCGCTCATGTCGCCACCGCCCGCGAGGTCACGCTTGCGGGTCGCGAGCAGGAAGAACGACGCGACCGCGAAGGAGACGGCGGCGGAGAGCACCACGGAGAGGATGACGCCGACGAAGCTGTCCTTCGCCGTCGAACCGATCACCGCGAAGATCGAACCCGGGGAGGCCGGGGCGACGAGGCCCGAGTGGAACGCCACGTTCGTCGCGACACCGGTGGCACCACCGAGGATGACGGCGATGAAGAGGACCGGCTTCTGCAGCACGTACGGGAAGTAGATCTCGTGGATGCCACCGAGGAACTGGATGATGATCGCGCCGGGCGCGGTCGAGCGGGCGATGCCGACACCGAAGAAGGTGAAGGCGAGCAGGATGCCGAGGCCGGGGCCGGGGTTCGCCTCGAGCAGGAACAGGATGCTCTTGCCGGACTCCTTCACCTGGGCGGCGCCGAGCTGGTCGAGCACGCCGTGGTTGATGGCGTTGTTGAGGAAGAACACCTTCGCGGGCTCGATGATCACGCTGGCGAGCGGGAGCAGCGAGTGGTTGATGAGGAACTCCACCGCGGCGCCGAGGCCGTTCGCGATCGCCTTGAAGATCGGCGCGAGCCAGAAGAACCCGACCATCGCCAGGACGAACCCGAGGATGCCCGCGGCGTAGTTGTTCACGAGCATCTCGAAGCCCGGGCGGATCTTGCCGTCCCAGATCTTGTCGACCTGCTTGATGATGTACGCGCCGAGCGGGCCGCAGATCATCGCGCCGAGGATCATCACGGTGCCGTTCGCGCCGAGGATGACACCCATCGCGAAGATCGAGCCGACCACGGCGCCGCGGGTCTCGTAGACCATGCGGCCGCCCTGGATCGCGATCGCGAGCGGGATGAGGTACGTGAGGATCGGGCCGACGACGCCGGGGTTGGCGACGCCGTTCGTCTCACCGAACCCGCCGAGGATCCCCACGGGGGTCCAGCCGGTCTCGATGAAGAACGCCGTGATGATGCCCCACGCGATGAAGATCGCGATGTTGGGCATGACCATGCCGGAGAGGAAGGTGCCGAACTTCTGCACGGCGACGCGTGCGCCGCCCCGCGACTTCGCGGGAGCGTCGGGCGCTGCAACGGACGACGTTGTCATGTGCCTGGCTTTCTGTGATGGGTGCTGCAGTGGTGGAGGGGTGAGGGTGCTGCTGTGCTGCGGTGGTGCTGCGGCTAGACGGCGTGCGCTGCGGCCGCGGCGGACTTCGCGGCCGCCGCCGTGCTCGCGGCGAGTGCCGCCTTCGCCATCTCGCGGGCCTGCTCGAGCGTGTGCTTGCCGAGTTCGGCACGCACGTCGGCGAGGGCCGCGGGGGTCATGGACAGGGTGGTGGCGCCCAGGCCGACGAGCACGACGGCGAGGAGCGGGTCCGCTGCGGCCTCGCCGCAGATGCCGACGGCCTTGCCCGCGTCCGCGCCGGCGGAGCCGAGCTGGGCGACGAGGCGGAGGACGGCGGGGTGCCACGGGTCCTGGTAGGACGCGACGGTGCCGAGCATGCGGTCGGCGGCCATCGTGTACTGGGTCAGGTCGTTCGTGCCGATCGACACGAAGTCGGCGGAGGTGAAGACCTGCTCGGCCATGAGCGCGAGCGACGGGACCTCGGCCATAACGCCCGCGGTGCGGATGCCGAGCTCGCGGGCGAGGGCCACGAAGTACTCGGTCTCCTCGGCGTCGGCGACCATCGGAGCCATCACCCAGAGGTCGGCCTCGGTCTCTGCGTCGGCCTGCGCGAGCGCGGTGAGCTGGTCGCGCAGGACCTCCTCGTGGTTCCGCAGCGCGCGGAGCCCGCGGCGGCCGAGCGCCGGGTTCTCCTCGTCCTTGTCGGTGAGGAACGGCAGGGGCTTGTCGGCACCGGCGTCGAGCGCGCGGACGACGACCTTCTTCCCCGGGAACGCCTCGAGCAGGCGCTTGTAGGACTCCTGCTGCTCGGCCACGGTCGGGGCCTTCGGCGAGTCGAGGAAGAGGAACTCGGTGCGGAAGAGCCCCACGCCCTCCGCACCGAGAGCGACGGCGCCCGCGGCGTCCGCGGGGCTGCCGAGGTTCGCGAGCAGGGGCACGGTGTGCCCGTCGGCGAGGCCCCGGCGGTGAGCGGGGCCTCGGCGGCGGCGAGGCGGTCGGCGATGCGCTGCTCGACCTCGGCGACGAGCTCCGCGGACGGGTCGGTGACGACGGTGCCGGCGGCCGCGTCGACGACGACCTCGGTGCCGTCGGCGAGGTCGTCCGCCCCGGTCACGCCGACGATGGCGGTGATGCCCTTCGCCCGGGCGAGGATCGCGGTGTGCGAGGTCGGTCCGCCGTCTCGGGTGACGAGCGCGAGCACCTTGTCGAGGTCGAGGAGCGCCGTGTCGGCCGGCGCGAGGTCACGCGCGACGAGCACGAACGGGGTGTCGGACTCCGGGACGCCCGGGGCGGAGACGCCACGGAGCTTGGCGATGATGCGCTGGGCGACGTCGTCGAGGTCGGCCGCGCGCTCCCCCATGTACCCGCCCATCTGGACGAGGAGGTCGCGGAACTGGCCGAACGCCTCGAACACCGCGCGCTCGGCGTTGGTGCCGCCGTCGATGCGCGCGTGCACGTCGTCGAGGAGCGTCGGGTCCTGCGCCATGAGCGCCTGGGCCTCGAGCACGGCCTGGGCGTCGCCGCCGGCGAGCTGCCCACGCTTGTTGAGGTCCTCCGCGACCGCGGCGAGCGCCGCGGCCACGGCCTGCTTCGCGTCGTCCGCCGAACCGGTCAGCGCGTCCTGCGACGGTGCGCCGAGCGGGTCCGCCATGCGGAGGACCGGGCCGTGGGCGACGCCACGGCCGACGCCGGTGCCGAGCAGTTCGGACATTCGAGACTCCTTCATCTCACGCGCGGTGGGGCGGTGCGGTGCGGTGGTGCAGTGGTGGTCGTGCAGTCGTGCAGTCGTGCAGTCGTCGCGACTGGGAGCACACTACATCGATCCTCGTTGACAAACAAACACATCCGGGGATAAAAATGCAGAAACAGATGCCCGTTTGCGTCTGGTGTCCAGAACGATTCGGGCATCGACGGCCGAGATGCGCCCGACCGTGTCCGTTCCGGCCCGATCCCCCGCGCAAGGGCACGAGCACCACCCCAGCCCCACCAGCACGACCACGAGACGACGAGGCCCCCGATGTACGCACCCGAGCGCCACCAGCGCATCGTGGAACAGGCCCGAGCCCAGGGCCGGGTCGACGTGAAGGACCTCGCCGAACTCCTCGAGGTCACCCCCGAGACCATCCGCCGCGACCTCACCTCCTTGGAGCGGCGTGGGCTGGTGCGACGCGCCCACGGCGGCGCGATCCCGGTCGAGCGCATCACGCTCCACCCGGGGGTCGGCGACCGCGGCGGGATCAACCAGGCCGAGAAGATGGTGATCGCCCAGGCCGCGCTCGAGGAGCTGCCCGAGAACGGCTCGATCATGATCGACGCCGGCACCTCGACGATCTGCCTCGCAGAGATGCTCCCCGCCGACCGTGGCCTGACCGTCGTCACGCACTCGCTGCCCGTCGCCATGGCGGTCGCGAACCGGCAGGGGCTCGACCTGCACCTGCTCGGCGGGAACATCCGCAGCGACTCCCTCGCGGGCGTCGGCACGTGGACGCACCAGCTCATCGGCATGGTGAGCGTCGACGTCGCCTTCATCAGCATCAACGGGATCACGCCCGAGCGCGGCCTCACGACGCACAACATGGCGGAGGCCGCCGTCAAGTCCGCCATGATCAAGTCGGCCCGGCGGAGCATCCTGCTCGCCGACCACACGAAGTTCGGTCGTGAGGAGTTCGGCCGGGTCGCCCCGCTCGCCGCGATCGACACGATCATCACCGACCCCGGTGTCAACGCCGACCTCGTCCGCGAGGTCGAAGCAGCCGGCACCGAGGTGTTCTGGCCCGGTCGTTCCTGACCGGGGCCCGGACCAGCCCCACCCGACGCTCGCTACCATGAGCGCCACCACCCATCGACAGGAGTCCATTCGATGTCCGAAGCCACCCGCACCGTCACCGTCGCCAGCGCGTCCGGGCTGCACGCCCGCCCCGCGTCCCTGTTCGTCCAGACCGTGACGGCGTCCGGCCACCAGGTCACGATCGCGAAGGGCGACAAGTCCGGCAACGCCGGCAGCATCCTCGCGCTCCTCGGCCTCGGCATCGAGAACGGCGACGAGGTCACCCTCACGGTGTCCGGCGACGACGCCGAGAAGACCGCCGACGACCTCGTCGAGTTCCTGCAGACGGACCACGACGCGGCCTGATCGCGCCGGTCGCGTCCTCGACGTGACCCACGAACGGACGGGAG
>NZ_BACW01000657.1:0-12356 GCF_000333315.1 Curtobacterium sp. B8 | reverse complement strand
CACCCACTGGTTCGCCCCGAGGAGGCGAAGAAACGAGTTCGTCAGGCCGTCCCACTGCCGCCCCGCGAACGCCCCCGGGTTCGGACCGCCTTCGGGGTAGGGGACCACCGTGGTCGCAGCGCGGAGCGCGTCGGGCACGAGGGTGCCGCTGCGGACCAGGGTGCGGACCCACCACCACCCCGTGGCCACGACCGGCACCAGGAACACGACCGCGGCGTGGACGAGCCGCGCCCGCAGCGAACGGCTCCGTCCGAGCAGCACCACGACGACGGCGAAGGGGATCGCGACGAGGCCGAGGGCCGTCAACGCGGACATCGCCGTCACGCTGACCGCGAGCCCCGTGGTGGTCCACCGCGAGCGGTCCCCGGTCAGGACGCGCACCGCGAGCCAGACCGTGACGGCGCCGAAGAGCACCATCGGCGCCCAGACCGTGACGCCCGACGTGACCTGCGCGAGCTGCGGCACGGCGAACAGGAGGAACGGCGCGACGAGGGCGGTCCGCGGCGACCGGGTCGCACGACGCACCGTCGCCCAGACGAGCACGGGCAGCGCGGCGACGACGACCACGTCGAGGAGCCGGAGCGCCAGGACCGCCGTGCCCCAGCTGTGCGACCCCCAACCGATCGCACGGAGCACGGCGGCGGAGACGAGGAAGTACGTCGGCGGGTGCTGCGACATCTGGTCGATCGCCGCGGAGTCGCCGGGGGACTGCGCGAGCAACGCCGACACGGTGACCCGGTCGGCGGCCGGCACCGGGTGCTCGACGACCTGGCGGACCGCGTCGAGGTAGTGCATCGATCCCGGTGGCGGCCAGCCGAGGCCGAGCGCCGTCCGGAAGGCCGCGTCGACGTACGCCGGCTCGTCCGGGGCGCCGAAGGCCGGCGTGACGAAGGCGAAGAGCAGCAGGAACCCGATCCAGGCTGCGGTGACCCCGGCGAGGATCGTCCACTCGCGGCGGGCGGTCACGCGCGGGCCTCCGAGTGCGGAGCGGAGGACGTGCGCTCCGGCGTGACCGGCGACGTCCCCCTGCGCTCCGGCGCCGTCCCGCGGAGCCACCGGACGAGGAGCACGGCCGTCGCGGCGAGCAGCAGCCCCGCGATGACGACCAGCGTCGCGATCCAGCCCCCGCCCACGAGCCCGACGACGTCGTAGCGGGTGAGGTTCGACCGGGTGATCCACCACGCGCCGTCGGCGCCGAAGGCCCGCACGACGTAGAGGACGCCGTACAGGGCGATGGCGCACGCGGCGATCGCCATCCCGACGGCGAGCCGCGTCCGGCCGCGCGCGGTGACGGTGGCGCGCGGCCACGCGAGCGCGCTCAGCGCGATGAGCGCGATGAGGGTCGGGTAGTAGTAGCGGCCCTGCGTGCCCGCCACGATGGTGTTCCTGACGTAGCCGCCCCACCCGCTCTGCATGTGCAGGGCGATGAGGATCACCGGGTAGGCCGCGAGGACGATCGCCGGGCGGAGCGAGGGGCCGCGTCGGAAGGCCCAGACCGCGATGCCGGCGAGCGAGAGCACGGTCAGCGCGTCGATGAGGGCCTGCGCGACCTGGAACTGCGCGAGACTGCCGACGCTGCCCCAGAAGGTCCGGGTGACACCGTTCCAGTAGTCGCGCAGGAAGACCTCCGGCGAGGGGCCGGTGCCGGCCGGGAACGGCTTGTCCGGTCGGGCGTAGGACGCCATGCCGTCGGGCTGGATCTGCCGGTACACGATGAGGTTGTGGAGCCACCACCACGCACCGACCAGCGCCGCGAGTGCGAGGGTGCCGAAGGCCCTGATGACGTTCCGGAGCACGACGCCCCGGTGGAGTCCGGCGGTCACCACCGCGATGCCCACGAACGGGACCGCCGGCAGCGCCGTGCCCTTCACGAGCAGCATCGCGCCGAGGGTGACGGCGATGCCGACCAGGAGCCGGACGCGGTGGTCACCGGTGAGCAGCCGCGTGACGAGGTACACGAGGAGCCCGGCGAGCGGGAGCATGAGGGCGTCGTTCGTCACCGAGGCGCCGATGGCTGCGAGCTCCGGGATCGCGAGCACCGCGGCGGCCCCGACCACGGCCGCCCGTGGTGACCGGGTGAGCCGACGGACCGTCGCCCACGCCAGGAACGGGAGCGGCAGCGCCAGGAGGGCGTCGAACAGGCGGAGGGCCAGCACGGCGTGGTCCCACCGGAGGTCCTCGAAGTGCACGAGGTGCAGGACGCCCGCGGCGATGACGTAGTACGTCGGCGGGTGTTGCGTCATCTGGTCGACGCTGCCGACGTGGTCACCGGGGTACTCGTCGAGCAGCGCACCCCAGGTCGGGTGCTGCGCGGAGCGCTCGCGGAGGTTGTCGTGCTGCGCGGACTCGGTCGCGTTGAGGTACGGCAGCGTGCCCGGCGGCGCCCACCCGTCGCCGATCGCGACGTGCACGACCGCGTCGACGTGGGTCGGCTCGTCGGGGGCCTTGAAGGTGGTGGTTCCGAACGCCCACACCGCGAGCACTGCGGCGAAGGCGATGGTGACCGCGAGCACCACGAGGCGTTCGGCGCGGCCCACCCCCCGCACCGGCGTCCCCGCGTCAGTCACCGTAGCGCTGCAGTTTCTGCAGGTCGAGCTGCTCCTCGGCCAGCGTGCGGTTCAACCGCGTGAGGTCGGCAACGACCCCGATCACGACCGCGAGCACCGCGGTGATGAGCAGGACGACGCCGAGGATGATCGACTGCAGGTGGTTGCCGTCGGTGTGCATCGCGAGGAGCACCAGGTAGCGGATGAGCGGCCAGAGGCCCAGCGCGCCGAGGACGGCGGCGACCCAGGCGAACAGCGCCATCGGGCGGTACATGAGGTACACGCGGGCGATGGCGGAGCCCGACTGGAACATGTGCTGCCAGATGTTGCTGAACAGCCGCGACTCACGCGTCTTCGGGTTCGTCGTGATCGGGACGGAGGCGATCGCGAGGCGCTTGTAGCCGGCCTGGACGATCGTCTCCATGCAGTAGCTGAACCGGGTCACGATGTTCAGCCGGATGAGCGAGTACTTCGAGTACGCGCGGAAGCCGCTCGCTGCGTCGGGCAGGTCGAGCCCGGCCGCGCGCGACGCCACCCACGAGCCGAAGCGCTGCATGAGCTTCTTGAACCCGGAGAAGTGCTCGATCGTGCGGGTCTGCCGGTCGCCGATGACGATCTCGGCTTCCTTCCGGAGGATCGGCTGCACGAGCTCGGCGATCTGCGACTGCGGGTACTGGTTGTCGCCGTCGGTGTTCACGACGATGTCGGCGCCGTGCAGCAGCGCGTAGTCGACGCCGTCGCGGAACGAACGGGCGAGGCCCATGTTCGTGGTGTGGTGCACGAAGTGCTTGACGCCGTGCTCCTTCGCGACCTCGACGGTGCGGTCCGTGCTGCCGTCGTTGATG
This sequence comes from Curtobacterium sp. B8, assembly GCF_000333315.1. Lineage (NCBI taxonomy): Bacteria > Bacillati > Actinomycetota > Actinomycetes > Micrococcales > Microbacteriaceae > Curtobacterium > Curtobacterium sp. B8. The sequence continues at coordinate 8,965 of NZ_BACW01000657.1, read as the reverse complement.
ACGAGGATCTCGATCTCGTCGATGCCGTCGATCTCCTTCGGGATGGAGTCGATGACGCTGGCGAGGGTGTTCTCCTCGTTGAGGCATGGGATCTGGACGAACAACTTCACGGGGATGCAGGTCTCGTTTCGATGTCTGGCGGGTGCGCGAGGCCTCAACAGCCTAATGCGATCCTGCGAGGTCGTGGCGAAACGTGGTGTACCAGTCGCCTTGCTAGGCTGCCGTGGTGCAGATCCGCGAACTCAAGATCCCCGGCGCGTGGGAGTTCACGCCCGTGCAGCACGGCGACGCCCGAGGCGCGTTCCTCGAGGCGTACCGCGCGGACGTCCTCGAGGAGACCGTCGGGCACCCGCTCGACCTCCGCCAGGTGAACATGTCGATCTCCTCGGCCGGTGTCGCCCGGGGCATCCACTACGCCCTCGTGGCGCCGAGCCAGGCGAAGTACGTCACCGCCGTCCGTGGGGCGTTCATCGACTACATCGTGGACATCCGGGTCGGTTCGCCGACGTTCGGCCAGTGGGACTCGGTCCGCATCGACGACGTCGACCGCAAGGCCGTCTACCTGTCGGAGGGCCTCGGCCACGCCATCGTCGCCCTCGAGGACCGCTCGACGGTGAACTACCTCGTCAGCGCTCACTACGACCCGCAGCGCGAGAAGGGGATCACGATCCTCGACCCGACGGTCGGCCTGACGCTGCCCGAGGGCCTCGGCGAGCCGGTGCTCTCCGAGAAGGACACCGCGGCGCCGACGCTCGAGCAGGCCGCTGAGCAGGGGCTCCTGCCGACCTACGAGGAAGCGGTCGCCTACACCGAGTCGCTCCGGACGAAGAAGTAAGGAAGACCCGATGAAGGGCATCATCCTCGCCGGCGGTTCCGGCACGCGCCTCTGGCCGATCACCAAGGGCATCAGCAAGCAGCTCATGCCGATCTACGACAAGCCGATGGTCTACTACCCGCTGTCGACGCTCATGATGGCCGGCATCCGTGAGGTCCTCGTCATCACGACGCCGGAGTACAACGAGCAGTTCAAGGCCCTGCTCGGTGACGGCTCGGCGCTCGGCATGGACATCCAGTACGCGGTGCAGCCGAGCCCGGACGGGCTCGCACAGGCGTTCGTCATCGGCGAGGACTTCATCGGCGACGACAGCGTCGCCCTCGTCCTCGGCGACAACATCTTCCACGGCACCGGCCTCGGCACGAACCTCCGCAAGAACACCGCGGTGCAGGGCGCCACGATCTTCGCGTACCACGTGGCCGACCCGACCGCGTACGGCGTGGTCGAGTTCGACGACGACTTCACCGCGGTCTCCATCGAGGAGAAGCCGGCGCAGCCGAAGTCGAACTACGCCGTTCCCGGCCTGTACTTCTACGACAACAAGGTCATCGAGATCGCGAAGACGATCGAGCCGAGCGCGCGCGGCGAGCTCGAGATCTCGACCGTGAACGAGCGCTACCTCGAGGCGGGCGAGCTCGGTGTGCAGGTCCTCGACCGCGGCACGGCCTGGCTCGACACGGGCACGTTCGAGTCGATGATGCAGGCGTCGGAGTACGTCAAGGTGATCGAGGACCGGCAGGGCTTCAAGATCGGCTGCATCGAGGAGATCGCCTGGCGCAACGGCTGGATCGACGACGCGCAGCTCGCCGAGCTCGCCGCGCCGCTGGTCAAGGGCGGGTACGGCGTGTACCTGCAGCGCCTGCTCGCCTCCTGAGCCGCTCGTGGGCCTCTTCCGTCGGACGCGTCGCGGTGTCGACGGGGTCGCTCCCGTCGGCCGGGAGGCCCGTGGCGCGGCTGCGACGCCGCCCGACGTCGTCCGCGTGACCGGCTGGGACGGCGACCTCCCGCACCTGGACGCACCGGTGACGGTGCTCGTCACCACGCGCTCCGACCGGCACGCGGAGGTGCCGCGGCTGGTCGCCGCTGCCCGGTCGGCGTTCGGACCGGACGCCGACGTCCGCGCGCTGTCGTACGTGGCGGACGCCTCGCCGCGCGGTGCCTTCGACGCGGCGCTCCCGTGGGTGCGTCGGCAGGAGCTGGACGGACTGGGGTCGGCGATCAACGCCGGCGTCGCAGGGGGCGTCGGCCGCACGCTCGTGCTCGTCGACACCTCGGTGCAGATCGACGCCGACGGCCTGCGCGCCCTCGCGCGCGACGTCGGCTGTCCGGTCCAGGCCGTCGTGCGGACCGCCGCCGGGGAGCACCGGAACGGTGCGCTCCTGGTGCGGCCCGGGGCGCTGCCGTGGTCGGACGACCGTGCCGCGTCGTCGGACGACCTCCTCCTCGGGGCGGACCAACCGGTGGTCTCGATGCCGCAGGGGGCGGTGGTCCCGGCCCCGTGCCTCCCGGACGAACGCACCGTGCTGACCGCCTGGACCGCCGACGCGGCGCACCATGCGGAGACAGCCGTGCGCAGCCGAGCCGTCGGGCCCGTCGTGCGCACCGTCGAACCCGGCCGCACGTTCGACGCCGCCGTGGTGGACGTGGTCGCCGGCTGGCGCGACCGGCCGTCCGCTCGACCCGGCGCCGACGTCGTGGCGGGGCCGCCGCTGCCGCCGTGGGGCGCGCGCCCCGTGACGCCGGCGGCGCGTTCCCGGACGACGGGTGACCGGCTGACCTGGTCCGTCAAGATCGCCGCACCGGCCGGACCCGAGGGCGACGGCTGGGGCGACGTGCACTTCGCCGGGGAGCTCGCGGCGGCGCTCGAGCGGCTCGGACAGCGCGTCCGGGTCGACCGGCGCGATGCCCACGTCCGCGGTGACGACGGTGCCGACGACGTCACCCTCGTCGTCCGGGGGCTCGACCGGGTGCCGCCGAACCCGGCGTCGGTGAACCTGCTCTGGGTCATCAGCCACCCGGACGACGTCGCTGACACCGAACTCCGGTCGTTCGACCGCGCCTTCGCCGCCGGCCCCGCCTGGGCCGCCGCTGCCTCGGCGCGGAGCGGCCTCACCGTCACCCCGCTGCTCCAGGCCACCGATCCGTCGGTGTTCCACCCGGGGAACCGGTCCGAGACGGACCCCGATGCCGACCACGTGGTCTTCGTCGGGTCGACGCGGGGGGCCGACCGCCCGGTCGTCGCCGACGCGGTGTCGCTCGGCGCCGACCTCCGGGTGCACGGACCGGGGTGGACGGACGTCGTACCGTCGGACCTGCTCGGCGAGCCGGGGCTGTCGCGTGCCGAGGTCGCACGGGCGTACGCGTCCGCACGGGTCGTGCTCAACGACCACTGGCCGGACATGGCGACGGGAGGGTTCGTGTCCAACCGGGTGTTCGACGTGCTCGCCGCCGGCGGGGTCGTCGTGACCGACCCGGTCCAGGGGCTCGCCGACGTCCTCGCGGTGCCCACCCTGGCCGTCGCCGGTTCCCGCGACGAGCTCGAGCGCCTGCTCGCACCGGAGCACCCGTGGCCGTCGGCGTCGGAGCGTGCGGTGATCGCGAGCCGCATCGCCGCCGAGCACTCGTTCGACGCTCGGGCCCGCGTGCTGCTCGACGCCGCCCGGGCCGAGCGCACCCGGCTGTTCGGCTGAGGTCTCCGCGCGCGGGGCCCGGGTTCGGGGCACCGCCCGCCGAGGCACTCCCGGTTCGGCGCGTCGGCGCACAACCGAAGTCACCCCGAACCACGTCTCGACGCGGTTCCGGATGACTTCGGTTGTGCGGACGCAGAACGCACCGTGGGGTCGTGCGGACGCAGAACGCGGCGCGGGGTCGTGCGGACGCAGAAGGTGCCGCCCGCCGCGGCGCACCGGGTGCTACTTGCGAGTCACCCAGCGGGCACGGAGCGACAGCCCGGCACGCAGCGCCACCCGGAGCGGCCACAGCCACCACGCCCGGTACTTCCGCGACAGGTACCGGTACGCGCTCCGGTGGTGCTCGATCTCCATGCGGCGCCGGTTCGACGACGTCGAGTGCGCCCCGGTGTGCGTGACCACGGCGGCCGGTACGTACACGTTCGCCTTCCCCGCACGCCCGACGCGCTGCCCGAGGTCGACGTCCTCGAAGTACATGAAGTACGACTCGTCGAAGCCGCCGAGCTGCCGGAACAGGGACGTCCGGATGAGGAAGCACGCGCCCGACAGCCAGCCGGCCTCGCGCTCGACGACCTCGGTCGTGGACCAGTACCGCTGGCTCCAGGGGTTCGCCGGCCAGAACCGTGAGAACGCGGCGTGGCCGAGGCCGGTGCGGAGCGACGGCAGCTGCCGTGCCGACGGGTAGGTCTCGCCCTGCTCGTCGAGGATCCGCGGCCCGAACGCACCGCCGTCGGGCAGTCGGTCGGCAGCGCGGACGAGCTCGTCGATCGACCCGGGGCCGAGCACGACGTCGGGGTTCGTGACGAGCAGGAAGTCGGGGCGGACGTCGGGCAGCACGTCGTCGAGCGCTGCGAGCGCCGCGTCGATCCCGCCGCCGTAGCCGAGGTTGCCCCCGGAGGACACCACGGTTGCCCCGTAGGACTCGCCGACGGCCCGCAGCGCGTCGAGGTCGGTCGAGCCGTTGTCGGCGATGACCACCGCGACCGGTGACGTCGACGCGGCCGCAATGCTCGCGAGGAAGGGGCGGATCGTCTCGCCCGTGTTGTACGTGACGGTGAGGACGGCCACGCGGGGGGTGTCGGTCACCGGGCGACCTCCCGGTAGGCGTCGGCGTGCACCGCTGCGGTGGCGTCCCACGTGAAGTCGGCGGCACGTCGGAGTGCGGCCGACCGGTGCGACGAGACCAGCTCGGCGTCGTCGAGCAGGCGGGCCATCGTGGCGGCGAGGTCGACGGCGTCCGGTTCGGTGTAGACCGCGGCGTCACCCCCGACCTCGGGCAGCGAGAGCCGCCGGGTGGTCACGACGCAGGCGCCGGCGGCCATCGCCTCGACCACCGGCAGGCCGAAGCCCTCGCCGAGCGACGGGTACACGACGAACTCGGCGCCGCCGAGGAAGCCGGCGAGGTCCTCGATCGGGAGGTAGCCTGCCTCGACGACGTGGTCGGTCTCCTGCAGGGCGTCGAGCCGTTCGATCGCGGCCGTGTCCCACCCGCGCGCCCCGGAGAGCACGAGCCACGGCGTCGCGGACCCGGTCGCGTCACGTGCCGTCCGCACCGCGGCGTACGCGTCGAGCAGCGCCGTGACGTTCTTGCGGGGCTCGATCGTCCCGAGGAACGCGATCCACGGAGCGCCCTCGGGGAGGGTCGCGGCGATCCGGGCGTCCTCGACCTCGGCCGTCGACGGCGCGTGGAACACGGTGCGGTCGACGCCGAGCGGTGCCACGCGGACGTCGGCGCGGACGCCCCGCACGACCCGGGCCGCCTCGGTCGCCGTCGCGGCGCTCGGCACGACGACGACCGGACGGGTGCGGAGCGAGCGGCGGCTCCACCAGGTGAAGAACGTGCGCTTCAGCCTGGAGTGCCACTCCGGGTTCGAGAAGAACGTCGCGTCGTGCAGCGTGACCACCGAGCCGCCGCGCCAGGCGACCGGGAACGTGTAGTGCGGCGAGTGCAGCACGTCGACACGCAGGCGGCGGGCGAGCGCCGGGAGTCCGGTCTGCTCCCACGCGAGGCGCATGGGCACCGAGTCGGTCCAGGCCGGTGCGGCGTGCACGGTGACGGTCGGCGCGATCGTCCGGAAGTGTGCGACGTGGCCGGGGCGGACGACGAGGTGCACGTCGAGGTCGGGCTCCGTCAGGTGGGACACGACGCCCTCGACGTAGCGTCCGACGCCGCCGAGGTTCCGCGGTACGGCCGTCCCGTCGATCAGGACGGAGGTGTGCGGCACGCGTGGTTCCTTTCGGCCGAGGCCGTCGTCTCGGCCGGGGCCGTCGTCGGGGGAGGGTCCAGGATAGCGCTCGTGGCTCATGCGCCCGGGTCCACGGCCCGGCGCGGCACGCTCGCGCGGCGGTCCTCCGCGAGCCGGTGCGCGAGGTGCCGGGGGAGGTGTCCCGCGACGTCCGCCAGCGCTGCCAGGACGAGCCGCGCCTCCCGGCGGTCCGCGGTGGACGCGAGACCGCGGAGGCCGCGCACCAGCGTCCGTGCCACGGCCCGGAGCACCGTCGGCCACGGTGCGTGCCAGAGCGCCACGAGGACGCGGTTCCGTGCGTTCCGGAACACGAACAGGTCGCTCTGCACCCCGGACGACGCCGAGTGGTCGTGCTCGACGACGGCGTCCGCCGCGTGCTCGACGCGCCATCCGCGGCGGCGGAGCCGCCAGGCGTACTCGGTGTCCTCGTAGTACATGAACAGCGACTCGTCGAGGAGGCCCACGTCGTCGAGCGCGACCCGGCGGAGCGCCGACGCGCCCCCGGAGAAGCCGAAGACGTCGACGTCGGCCGCGTGGTCGGCCGGAGCGAACCAGTCGCGGTCGGCGCCGTTGCCGTCGCGGTCGACCAGGACGCCGGTCGAGTTGAGCCGGACGTCGCCGTCCGGCGACGGCGTCCACGACCGGCCGGCGTGGTCCCGGAGCGTGCGCTGGTCGGGTGCGGGCCGCGACCCGGCCGGGAGGCGCGTCCAGCGTCCGGCGAGCACGATGCGGCCCGTCACGGCCGCCACCTCCGGCCCGGCGTGCGCGAGGTGGTCGCGGAGCGCGGCGACGAACCCCGGCGCGGGCGCCGCGTCGTTGTTGAGGAGGACGACGACCTCGGCGTCGGAGGCCCGGATCCCGGTGTTCGCACCCGCCGCGAAGCCGCCGTTGTCGGCCCGCTCCACGACGGTCGCGTCGGTCAGTGCGGCGCGGAGGGCCCGGACGGAGTCGTCGGACGAGCCGTTGTCCACGACGACGACCTCGGCGGCCGAGGACGGGTCGTCGAGCACCGCCCGCGCAGCACGGATCGTCAGGTCGGCACGCTCCCAGTTGACGATCACGACCGCGGTCGACGCGGCGCCCGCGGGATCGGTCCGTCCCGACACGCTCAGTCGAGCTCTTCGAGGGACGGCTTGGCGTAGACCGTGCCGACCGCGTCGCCGAACGACGGCACCTCGAAGGAGTCGCACTCGGGCAGGTCGTGCAGGTGCCGGCCGGCGGAGTCCATCATCGACACGTTGATGAAGTACTTCCCGGTGCCGAACTTCGCGTCCGTGATCCGCAGGCGGAGCTTCCGGCGACCGTGCAGCGGTGTCAGGTGGACGCCCATGATGCCGGTGGTGGTGCCGTAGACGACCTGGCCCGCGGTGTTGTTGATCTGGACCGCGGCCTCCCAGTCGGAGACCCCGTCGAGGTGCTCGAACTCCATGTCGACCACGAGGTCGTCGCCGGGGAGGACGTCCTCGCGGCGCTCCTTGCCCTCCGCGTGCACGGTCGCGCCGAGGACCGTGCCCCGCCCGACCTGGACGTCGGCGCTCAGCTCGCCCGAGCGGCGCTCCTCGAGCACGTCGCGGAACTTGCTGACCGCCTCGACCGCCTCGCCGTCGTGCAGGACCGTGCCCTTGTTGAGGAGGACGACGCGGTCGCACATCTCCTGCACCTGGCTGAGCGAGTGCGTGACGATGATGATCGTCTTGCCCTGCTCCTGGAACGTGCGGATGCGGTCGAGGCACTTGCGCTGGAAGGCCTCGTCGCCGACCGCGAGCACCTCGTCGACGAGGAGCACGTCCGGGTCGGTGTGCACCGCGACGGCGAAGGCGAGCCGCACGTACATGCCGGAGCTGTAGAACTTCACCTGGGTGTCGATGAAGTCGCCGATGCCGGAGAACGCCAGGATGTCGTCGAACCGCGACTCGGTCTCCTTGCGGCTCAGCCCGAGGAGCGCCGCGTTCAGGTAGACGTTCTCGCGACCGGAGAGGTCCGGGTGGAACCCGGCGCCGAGCTCGAGCAGGGCCGCCAGCCGCCCGCGTCGGGACACGGTGCCCGAGGTCGGCTGGATGATGCCGCCGATCGCCTTGAGGAGTGTGGACTTGCCGGACCCGTTCTGGCCGATGAGCCCGACGGTGGTCCCGGCCTGGATCGTCACGCTGACGTCGTCGAGCGCCCAGAAGTCCTGACGGTGCTTCCGACCGGCGCGGCCGAGGGTGACGATGCGCTCGCGGATCGTGTTGTCCTTGCGCACGGTGAAGCGCTTGCGGACGTGGTCCACGACGATGACGTCCGGGCGCTCGGCGGCCGGGGTCGTGGTCGTCGGGGTGACGGGTGTGCTGATGGCCATGGGTCTAGAGCTCCTGCGCGAAGTTGCCCTGCAGGCGCGAGAAGACGCGCTGCGCTCCGACGAGGCAGACCAGGCCGACGACCAGGGCGATGCCGAGGCGGAGCATGAGGTGGTCCGGGTAGACGACCGCCGCGGGGTCGTGCAGCCAGATGGCGTTCTGGAGACCGAGGACGGCGAGGGTCAAGGGGTTGTTCGTGTAGACCGTCAGGAGCCACGGCGCGGTGAGCTCCTTCACGACCATCGAGTACGAGTAGACGATCGGGGAACCCCACAGGAGCACCATGAGCCCGACGTCGATGACGAACTGCACGTCGCGCAGGTAGACGTTGAGCGCCGCGAGCACCAGGCCGATCGCCGCTCCGAACACGACGATGACGGCGAGTGACGGGATGAGGTACACGAGCCCCTCGTGCAGCGGGAACTGCCCGAGCACGAGCGTCGCCACCAGCAGGATGCCGAACTGGATCGCGAAGTTCACGAGCGCGGCGCCCACGCTCGCGAGCGGGAAGACCTCGCGTGGGACGTAGACCTTCTTGATCAGACCGCTGTTGCCGACGATCGACCCGGTCGACCCGGCGACGATCTCGCTGAAGAGCGTGTAGGCGGACAGGCCGGTGAAGACGTAGATCGCGAAGTTGTCGATGCCGTGGGCGGCACCGAGGACCTTGCCGATGACGAAGTAGTAGATGAGGAGCTGGGTGAGCGGTCGCACGAGCGTCCACACGAACCCGAGCGCCGAGTCCTTGTACCGGGCCTTGAGGTCGCGTCGGACGAGCATGCCGAGCATCTCGCGCTTGCGGAACACGTCACGCAGCTCGCGCCACGTCCCCCGGATCGCGCTCGTCGGGGCACCGAC
>NZ_BACW01000658.1:0-1275 GCF_000333315.1 Curtobacterium sp. B8 | reverse complement strand
CCGCCTGCGGTTCGTCCTCGTGAAGTACGTCGGCACGGTGGCGTTCGCCCTCGCCGCGACGCTCCTCATCGTCCTCGTCGGAGCGGCGATCGGGGCGCTGCTGTTCCCGATCGGCCCGGTGACCCTGCTGTCGGGCACCCAGGTCGGCGGGTGGTCGTACGCGGGCCGGGCGCTGTTGCTCGCGCTGTACGTCGCGATGTCGATGCTCGGGCTCGCGGCGATCGGGTTGTTCACCTCGACGCTGACGAACGTCCCGGTCGGGGCGATGGCCGCGACGGTCGTGCTCGCCGGGGCGTCGCAGGTGCTCGACCAGCTCCCGCAGCTCGACTGGCTGCACCCGTACCTGTTCTCGCACCAGTGGCTCGGCTTCGGCGACCTGCTGCGGGACCCGATCTCGTTCGACTCGTTCGGCGCGAACGCGCTGCTGCAGCTCGGGTACGTCGTCGTGTTCGGCGCGCTGGCGTACAGCCGGTTCGCGACGAAGGACGTGCTCAGCTAGTCGCCGAGCACGTCCTCCGCGAAGGGGTTCAGCCGGCGTCGGCGGTCTGGGGCCGGCGGACCGGATCGCGCAGGTCACGGTTCTTCTCGGACCGGTACCAGTCCATCCGCGCACCCGTCTCGACGGTCTGCATCCCGATGACGACCTTGCCCCGGGACTGCATCTGCGCGAGGTCCTCGTACGCGTCCACGATGTACTCGAACGGGTAGAAGCCGGAGATGAGCACCTGCACCCGACGGTCCTGTACGGCCTTCGTGAGCATCGTGAGCAGTTCGCGGGCCTCGTCGTCCTCGGCGGGGGCGCGGAGGAACCGGAGTTCGACGTCGCGACGTTCTTCCGACGACACGAACCGGTCGGCGGGAATGCCCAGGCGTTCGGAGAGGTGCTCGGCATCGGACTCGCCGTGGTTGTCGATGAACGCGGTGATCTCCCGACCGTCCGCGATCTCGCGGATGCGCTGTTCCTCGCCCTCGCCGTACACGACCGGCAGCGTGCCGATCTGGCGGAGGTAGTCGTGGTTCCGGGCGCTGCCGAGGGCGATCACCGTGGCTCCCGCGTCGTGGGCGAGCTGGCACTGGATGTGCCCGACCCCGCCCGCTGCGGCGCTGATCACCACCGTGTCCTGCGGGCCGAGCCGCAGTCCGCGCACGATCGTCGCCGCGGTGCAGCCAGCGAGGTAGAGCCCTCCGGCGACCTCCCACCCGACGAGCTCCGGCTTCTTGATCACCGCACCGCGAGGGACCCTGACCCAGTTCGCGTGCGCCCCGCCGGTCGGG
>NZ_BACW01000659.1:0-9134 GCF_000333315.1 Curtobacterium sp. B8 | reverse complement strand
ACGGCGCCAGTGCGATGAGCACCAGGCCGACGACCCCGACGACGCCGGCGACCGCGACGAAGAGCTTCCGCCGTCCGAGCCGGTCGGAAAGCCACCCGGCGACGAGCGAGGTGAGGACGATGCCGACGACGTTCCAGAGCGTGCCCTGGAAGACCGCGTTGGCGAGGTTCGCCTCGTTCACCCCGATGTCGTCGCGCAGGAAGTACGTCAGGTACGAGACCGCCGTGTACTGGGCCGCGACCATCATGAAGCGGGTGAGCCAGGCCCAACCGAGGTCGGGGTGCTTGACCGGGTTGAACACGAACGAGCCGAAGAGCTGGCCCACGCCGAGCTTCGACGTCGGCCGGTCCACGAGCACGCGGTCCCGGAAGAGCACGGCGTAGAGGACGACCACGGCGGATCCGATCGCCCCGGGGACGATCATCTGCGTGGCGGACGTCGAGAAGAGCTGCACGAGAAACGTCCCGCCGACCAGCGCGAGGTTCTGCGCCAGTCCGAGGAGCGCGGCGACGCGACCGCGCTGCGAGCGCGTGACGTGGTCCGGCATGACCGCGGTGAGCGCCGCGATCGTGGCGTTGTACGCGACCTGCGCGACGCCCCAGGCGACGACGAGCACGACGACGGAGGACGTCGTGGCGACGACGACGAGGGCTGCGAAGCCGAGCACCGTGCCACCGATGATCCACGGACGGCGCATGCCGAGCCTCCCGGCAGTCCGGTCGCTGAAGCGACCCGCCAGCGGGTTGGCGACCATCGCGGCGAACGCGCCGATGCCGAGGGCGGTGCCGAGCACGCCCGCCTGGTCCTGCGGCGCGATCTCGGCGACCTTGAGCGCCATCGCGACCAGCACGGGCGGCAGGAGGGCGATGAACAGGCCGAACATCGCGATCGGCATGCCGAGCGTGTACATCAGCGGGTTGCCGCGACCGTGCGTGGGGGCGACTGCGGTCGGGGTGTCGGCCATGGTCAGGGCGTCGTTGGCCACTGGGTCCTTCTTCCGGGTACGCCACCGTCGTCGGTGACTCGCACGCCTTCCTCGGCGGCTGCGCCCACGGTAGCACGCAAAACCTACTTGTAGTTGGTTTTACCGGTCCCCACCGAGCGGTATGGTCACCGCATGGCACGACGGGGTTCGTACGCAAAGGGCATCGCGAAGCGTGAGGAGATCCTCTCGATCGCGCTCGACCTCGTCGCCGTGAACGGCTTCCGCCGGACGAGCATCAAGGACATCGCCGACGCCGTGGGGCTCACCCAGGCCGGGCTGCTGCACTACTTCGACTCGAAGGACGAGCTCTGGGTCGAGGTCCTCAAGCGCCGCGACGAGATCGACGACGCCCACGACTGGCACGCCTCGGACCCGGCCGCGCTCCTCGCCGCCGTGGTCCGCCACAACGCCGAGGTCCCCGGGCTCGTCCAGATGTTCGTCAACCTGTCCGCCGCTGCAGCCACCGACCCGGAGCACGCGGCACACGCCTACTTCCAGCAGCGGTACGAGACGGGCCGGACCACGATGGCCCGACAGCTGCGCGAGATGCAGGGAGACGGTCGGCTCCGCCCGGACGTCGACGCCGAGGCGCTCGCCAGCGTGATGCTCGCGGTGTCCGACGGCATGCAGATCCAGTGGCTCTACGACCCGACGCGGGACATGGCCGAGCACGTCGAGCTCGTCGCGGCGCTGGCGATCACGCAGGCCGCGACGAAGGTCAGCGGCTGACCGACCGGAGCTCCGGGAACCGGTCCTCGCGCCACTCCCCCTCGGCCGGCGCCCCGCTCGCGGCCGCGCGTTCCTCGCGCTCCCGCAGTTCGACGCGGCGGATCTTGCCCGAGATGGTCTTCGGCAGCTCCGCGAACTCGACGCGGCGGACCCTGGCGTAGGCGGGCAGCACGGCTCGGGCGTGCTGCAGGACCTGCAGGGCGGTGTCGGCGTCGGGCTCCCAGCCTGCGGCGAGCGCGACGTACGCCTTGACGATGTTGAGCCGGGCCGCGTCCGGGGCCGGGACGACCGCGCTCTCGGCGACGGCCGGGTGCTGCAGCAGGGCGCTCTCGACCTCGAACGGCGAGACCTTGTAGTCCGAGGACTTGAACACGTCGTCGGTGCGGCCGATGAACGTGAGCTGCCCGTCGGCGTCACGCGCAGCGATGTCCCCGGTGTGGAAGAACCCGTCGCGCATCGCGTCGTCGGTGCGGGCGGGGTCGCCGAGGTAGCCCGACATGAGGTTCACCGGCCGCTCCGCGAGGTCGAGGCAGATCTCGCCCTCGTCGGCCTCCGTGCCGGTGAGCGGGTCGAGGAGGACGACCTCGACGCCCGGCAGCGGGGTGCCCATCGCGCCGGGGGTCACCGGGGCGCCGGGCGGGTTGCCGATGATCGCCGTCGTCTCGGTCTGGCCGTAGCCGTCGCGGATCGTGAGGCCCCACGCGTCGGACACCCGCGCGATCACCTCGGGGTTGAGCGGCTCGCCCGCGGAGACGACCTCGCGGAGTGCCCGGGGCCGTGCTCCGAGGTCGCCCTGCAGCAGCATCCGCCAGGCGGTCGGCGGGGCACAGAACGAGGTGACGCCGTGCTCGTCGAGCGCGGCGAGCAGCGCCACCGGGTCGAAGCGCGGGGTGTCGTGGACGAAGACGGTCGCCTCGGCGATGAACGGCGCGAAGAAGCAGCTCCACGCGTGCTTGCCCCATCCCGGCGAGCTGATCGCCAGGTGCACGTCGCCCGGCCGGACCCCGATCCAGTGCATCGTGCTGAGGTGGCCGACCGGGTACGAGGTCTGCGAGTGCACGACCATCTTCGGCTTCGACGTGGTCCCCGACGTGAAGTACACCAGGCACGGGTCGGTCGACCGCGTACGGACGACGGGTCGTACCTCGTCCGCCGGGGCGGGCTCGCCGAGGTCGGTCGGGTAGGTCGTCCAGCCGTCGACCGCCCCGCCGACGACGATGCGCGAGAACCCGCCGTGCACGTCGTCGAACTTCGTGGTCTCGGTGGCGTTCGTGACGACGTGCGCCACCGCACCGCGGTCGACGCGGTCCTGCAGGTCGGCGGTGTCGAGCATGGTCGTCGTCGGGAGGATCACCGCGCCGACCTTCATGACCGCGAGCATCGTCTCCCAGATCTCGAGCTGGTTGCCGAGCATGAGCAGCACGTGGTCGCCCTTGCGCACGCCGTGCGCGTGCAGGAACGCCGCGAGGCGGTCCGACCGGGCCGCGAGCTCGGCGTAGCTGAAACGCCGGTCACGGTCCGCGTCCACGAGGTGGAGCGCGGTGCGGTCGTTGTCGTGCGCGATGACGTCGAACCAGTCGTCGGCCCAGTTGAACGTCTCGCCGACGTCGGGCCAGGTGAACCCGGCGCGGGCGTCCGCGGCGGAGGGCGCGTCGAGGAGCTGGTCGCGGGCGGCACGGAAGGCGGCGGTCACGTCGGGGGAGGACACCAGATGATCATGCCCGATCACGCTGCGCCGTCGTTGACCGAGCGGGTGCGGCACGCTCACGCGCACCGGCCGGGAGGCCCGTGGAGCGTCCGGCGGACAGGTACCGTCCGTGCCTGGTTGCGTCCACCCCTCGGCGGGCAGGATGGTCCGGTACGAACACTCGACGAAGAGGAGACGCGATGACACGCGTGGTGGTCACCGGAGGCAGCGGGAAGCTCGGACGGGCCGTGGTCCGGCACCTGGACGAGCACGGGTACGACGTGGTGCTGGTCGACCGGGTCCCGTCCCCGGACAAGCCCGAGCGGGTGCCGTTCATCCGCACCGACCTCACCGACCACGGACAGGTCCTGAACGTGCTGCTCGGCGTGGACGACCGGTACGACCACGTCGACGCCGTGGTGCACCTCGCCGCGGTCCCCGCACCCGGCCAGGTGCCGGACGTGGCGCTCATCACGAACAACGTCACGTCGTCGATCAACGTCTTCCACGCCGCTCGTCAGGCGCGCATCAAGAACGTGGTGTGGGCGTCGAGCGAGACCCTGCTCGGCATCCCGATGGGCGAGCACCACCCGCCGTACCTGCCGGTCGACGAGGAGTTCCCGGTCCGCCCGCAGTCCTCGTACTCGCTCGGCAAGGCCGTCGAGGAGGAGATGGCCCGCCACTTCACCCGGTGGGACCCGGAGCTCAAGATGATCGGCCTGCGGTTCTCGAACGTGATGGACGAGACCGACTACCCGTCGTTCCCGTGGGACGCCACCCCGGAAGCGAAGACCTTCAACCTGTGGTCGTACATCGACTCGCGGGACGGCGCCCAGGCGGTCCGCCGTGCGCTCGAGGCCGACCTGACCGGGTTCGAGGCGTTCGTCATCGCGAACACCGACACCGTGATGGACACCCCGACCATCGAGCTCGTCGAGCGGTTCGTCCCGGACATCGAGCGCCGGAGCGACATCGACGGCGTCAGCTCGCTGCTGTCGAGCGAGAAGGCCCGCGAGCTGCTCGGCTTCGTGCCCGAGCACAGCTGGCGCGACCACCGCGCCTGAGCCGCCGGCCGCCCGGCTCGGACACGCCGGGCGGGTCCCGACGATCGGCCGGGCCCCGGCGGCCCGCCGGGTCAGGCCGGCAGCAGCAGCCCGTCGAGGACGAGGTCCCGCGCCCGCGGCAGCAGGTCCGCCGTGAGCGCGGCCTCGTCGACGCCGGTGATCTGGGCGATCGCGCCGACGATGGCCGCGACCGAGAGTTCGCCGTCGCACGCCCCGACGAACGCGGCGAGCGCCGTGTCCGCGTCGACCCGACGGCCGAACCCACCACCCTGCACGAGGGTCATCACGGTCGGGTCGTCGTTGCCGGGCCAGTAGGCGCGCTCCTCGGTCACGTCGCCCGCGACCCGGAGGTGCGCCGCGGCGAGCGCGGCGTCGTCGTGCACGGCGAGCCAGGCGGCCGCGTCGAGGGCGCGCGCCACGGTGGCGCCGAGTCCGGCGGGGTTGGACCCGAGCGTCTCGGGGACGCGTTCGAAGCGGCGGAGGTGGGGTGTGCCTCCCGGCACGTCGGTGTCGTGCGGAGCACGGCGCACCACGACGTAGCCGAAGCCGACCCCCGTGACCCGACGGTCCCGGAAGTCGTCGAGCCAGGCGTCGACGAGCTGGTCGAACTCGGCCGTGCCGGGCTTCGTGCCGCCGTCGCGGATCCACGTCTCGGCGTAGGCGGGCGGGTCCTGACGCTCCCGCTCGACCACCCAGACGTCGAGCTCGGCGTCGGCGAACCACGAACTCACCCGCTCGAGCCCGTCGGACCCCCAGCGGTACTCCCAGTTGCCGAGCAGCTGCGCCGTGCCGCCGGGCTCGAGGTGCTCCTCGAGCCCGCGGAGCACGGTCTCGACGAGGGTGTCGCCGACCATGCCGCCGTCGCGGTACTCGTACGCCGGGACGCCCTCGCGCCGGGGCGTGATGACGAACGGCGGGTTCGACACGATGCGGTCGAAGCGTTCCCCGGCGACGGGCTCGAACAGCGAGCCGAGTCGGAACTCGATGCCGTCGAGACCGTTCAGCGCGACGTTGAAGCGGGCGATGTCGAGCGCTCGACGGGAGATGTCGGTGGCGACGACCTGGTCGGCGAACCGGCGGGCGTGCATGGCCTGGATGCCGCACCCGGTGCCGAGGTCGAGCACCCGGCCGACGTGCACGGGCAGCTGCAGGCCGGAGAGCGTGGTCGTCGCGCCGCCGATGCCGAGGACGTGCTCCTCGCCGAGCGCCGTGCCGAGGGCGAGCTCGCCGAGGTCGGACACGATCCACCAGCTGCCCGCGCCGAGGTCGTCGACGAACGCGTAGGGGCGGAGGTCGACCGTCGGGTGGACGAGCACGTCCGCGACGTCGAGCGGGAGCCCGGAGTCGTCGGAGCTCGTCGGGTCGAGCCGCAGGAGTCCCGCGGCGACGACCCGGTCGACACCGGCCGTCGGGAACGCGGCGTCGGCGTGGGCACGCGAGACGGGCAGCCCGAGGACGAAGAGCGTGGCGAGCGTGGCGAGCGGCGACGACTCGCGCGACGCCAGTGCACGCAGCGCGGCCACCCGCGATCCGCGGTGGAGCGACGCGGCGGCCTCGGCGCCCCAGAGCGAGTCGAGCCGCTCGACCGTGAAGCCCGCGGCGTCGAGGTCGGCGGCGATCGCGGTCACTCCGGGCTCGGTCGCGATCGTGGGCAGACGGTGGGTCGTACGCGGCTGGCGGGGCGACGGACCGACCGGGCTCCCGTGGCTCGCCGGGCTCCCCTGGCTCGCCGGGGTCACGGGGCGACGTCCTCGCGCATGAGGGCGGCGGGGACCTCCCACGCGACCACGAGGTCGAGCAGGCCGGGGAACCGCTCCTGCACGTCCTCGATGCGCGCACGGCTGGACCGGACCAGACCCTCCTGGTGCTGTTCGAGCAGCCCGGCCTCGCGCAGGACGCGGAAGTGGTGCGTCAGCGTGGACTTCGGCCGGTCGACGCCGACCCAGCCGCAGCTCCGCACGCCGCCGGCCGCGTCGACGAGGTACCGGTGGAGGATCGCGAGCCGGATGGGGTCGCTGAGGGCGTCGAGCACGACGGGCAGGTCCATCTCGGCGACGGTCGGCTGGGGCAGCCGCTCCGGGGCATCGACGTTCGCGGGCATGCACGAGACGGTAGCACCGTTCCCCTCCCTGTACGACTTGCATCGTACAGACGGCTGCGGTACGAATGCAGTCGTACAAGACCTCCTCGGAAAGGTGCTCATGCAGCAGTCAGCTCGCTCGGTCGCCGGGTTCTGGATCCTGGCCGCGGTGCTCCTCGCCGCGATGGCGTCGTCCTCGGTCCCGTCGCCCATCTACCCCGTCTACGCGGCCGAGTGGCACCTCACGCCGCTCATGCTCACCGCGGTGTTCGCGATCTACGTCGCCGGGCTCCTCGTGACCATGCTCGTCGCCGGGCGGCTCTCGGACCACGTCGGCCGGAAGCCGGTGCTGTTCGCCGGCGGCCTGCTGCTCGTGCTGTCGCTCGGGCTCTTCACCGGCGCCGACGGCCTCGGCGCACTCGTCCTCGACCGCATCGTGCAGGGCGTCGCGGTCGGCCTGCTGATCGGCGCGCTCGGTGCCGCGCTCATCGACCACTCGCTCGAGCGCTTCCCCGCGCTCGCGGGCGTCCTCAACGGAGCCGTCCCGCCGTTCGCCCTCGCGACCGGCGCACTGTCGAGCGGCGCCCTCGTCGAGTGGGGCCCCACACCCGAGCAGCTCGTCTACGTCGTGTTCGGCGCGCTCCTCCTCGTGCTCGTGGTGGCGCTCGTCGTCGTCCCCGAGCGGGTGACCCGCCGCCCCGGGGCACTCCGGTCGCTCCGACCCACGGTGTCCGTGCCGCGGGCGTCGCGCACCCTGTTCCGGAGCGTGGCCGGCTCGCTCGTCGCCAGCTGGGCGCTCGGCGGGCTCTTCCTGTCCCTCGTGCCGTCGGCACTCCGCAGCGTGTTCGGCATCGAGGACCACTTCGCCGCCGGTGCCCTCATCGCGGTCGTCACCGGCGTCGGCGGGCTCACGGGCCTGGCGATCCAGCGGCTCGACACCCGCCGGAGCCTGCTCCTCGGGCTCGTCGCGCTCATCATCGGTCCGGTCGTCACCGTGTCGTTCGTCTTCGCGCACTCGCTGCCCGGCCTCGTCGTCGGCAGCGCGATCGCCGGCGTCGGGTTCGGCGCCGGCTTCCAGGCCCCGCTCCGCATGCTCCTCGCGACCGCCGCCCCGACGCACCGCGCCGGCCTGCTGTCCACCGTCTACATCGTCAGCTACCTGGCGTTCGGGCTCCCCGCGGTCGTCGCCGGGCTCCTCGAGCCGACGTTCGGGTTCGTGCCCGTGCTCGCCGGGTACGGCGCCTTCATCGTGCTCGCCGCGGCGGTCGCCCTCGTGCTGCAGCTCGGCTCCCGCCGGCGTGCGGCGGTCGAGGAGCAGGCCGCCGAGGTCGTCGAGCGGACCGCCACCGGCTCCGTCCGGACGTGCCCGGACCGGGGCGCCGCGACCGCCGACTGAGCTCGCCGCCCGTTCGGGCCGCTCAGTGCCCGGGGCGGGGGTGCTTCGGGGCGCGGGCCTGCATGCCCATGTTGCGGTGGGCGTCCGCGTGGGCGGCGTCCACGTCGGCCTTGCCCCGGTCGGCCGCCTTGCGGAGCCACCGCGGGCCCCGGGCCTTCGCCCAGTCCCAGAACCGGTGCAGCCGGGCCCGGAGCCACGTGATGATCCGGTGGAAGAAGTGGAACTCGCTGGCGAGGATCGTCAGGCCGATGAACACCACGAGCCAGCCGGGCCCGGGCAGCGGCACGAGGATGAGCCCGATGACGACCACGAGGCCGCCCACGACCCCGACGAGCACCTTGTAGACGAGGTGCACGTGCGGGCGCGCGTGGATCCACGCGCGGAGGTCGCGGAACCACTGGAAGCGGTGCCGGGCCGTCGCGGGCTCGACGGCGCCGGGCTGCTCGGCAGCGTCGGGTCGCTCGTCGGGTGTGCGGTCCATGTCGGCACGGTAGGGCCCGCGGCTGGGAAAGTGCGCCGTGGCGGACGGCAGGGACCTGGACGGCGCACCACGTGCCTCCCGGCCCGCGTCGGCATCGTCGTCAGTGCCCGCCCGGGAGGCCCGTCACGCGTGCGCGACGCAGGTCGCCGCCCACGGGACGGCGGCCAGGCGCGCCTCGGGGATCGGCTCCCCACCGACCGCGCAGCGGCCGTAGGTCCCGGCGTCGAGCCGCGCGAGCGCGGCGTCCACCAGCCGGATCCGCTCCCGGGCGTCGTCCCGGACCGCGCCGAGCGAGCCGCGCTCCCACGCGAGAGTCGCTCCCTCGGGGTCGTGCTCGTCGTCGGAGTTCGCGTCCTGCCGGGCGTCGCTGACGTCGCGCATGCTCTGCTCCACGCCGGCGAGGAGGCGCTCGTTGCGGTACCGCTCGGCAGTGAGCGCGGCGCGTGGGTCGTCCATGGCGGACCACCGTAGTCCGGCCGGAATGGTCTCGCGCTCGGATGCGTTCGCATCGACATGACCAAGATCGGGTTCCTGTCGTTCGGACACTGGCGTGACGTGCCGGGGTCCAAGGTGCGCAGCGCGCGCGAGGCCCTCGTGCAGGCGATCGACCTCGCCGTCGCCGCGGAGGAGGTCGGCGTCGACGGCGCCTACTTCCGCGTGCACCACTTCGCGCCCCAGGAGGCCGCACCGTTCCCCCTGCTGTCCGCGATCG
>NZ_BACW01000660.1:0-3837 GCF_000333315.1 Curtobacterium sp. B8 | reverse complement strand
GGTCGAGGACCCGGTCCGGCTCGCGGAGGACGCCGCACCGTCGACCTGCTGAGCGGCGGCCGTGTGCAGCTCGGGATCAGCACGGGCATCGCCGGGTACGGGCCGATCCTCGACCCCGTGTTCGGCGCAGTCGACCGGAGCTTCCGCGACGAGGCCGAGGCGCGCGCCGCCCGGCTGCTCGAGGTCCTGCAGGGCGAGCCACTCGGCACAGCCGGGAAGGGCTACGAGAGCATCCCTGCCGGAGCGGACCTCGCGCTGCAGCCGCTCAGCCCGGGTCTGCGCGACCGCGTGTGGTGGGGCGGGGGCAGCCTGGGCACCGCGGTCCGCACCGCCGAGAAGGGCCTGCTGCTGCACTGCTCGACGCTCAACACCGAGGACACGGGCGCCCCGTTCGCCGAGGCGCAGGCGGACCAGATCACCGCCTACCGGGAGCGCTTCGCCGAGTTGCAGGCCGCCGGCCAGCACACGGGCCGCACGCCGAAGGTCGCGGTCGGGCGCATCGTCGTCCCACTGCTCGACGACCACGACCGGGCGGTGCACGAGGAGTTCCTGACCGGCTACGCCTCCGGGATGGACGACGCGGGCCGACCCCACTCCGGCCCGCCCTTCCGCTTCAGCAAGGTCCTGTCCGGCTCGGTGGCGGAGATCATCGACGCGCTGCTCGCCGACCCGGCCGTGGCGTCGACCGACGAACTCGTGATCACCCTGCCCGCGAACGGCGATGCCGCATCGCACGAGCGGATCCTCCGGATCGTCGCCGAGGAGATCGCGCCGGCGCTCCGCACGGCCGACTGATCCCGGGCGGCTGTCGTGCGCTGACCGCGCCGCGGACGCTCGGCCGGATGGCATCCGGCGGGGCCCGTGTCGGGCTGGTGAGTTCCCCGGGCCCCTGGCCGGATGACCATCCCGTTCCTGATCCGCACGGGATGGTCTGCCCATCGTTGCACTCGGCGTCCGGGTTGTCACACCGAGTCTGCGGATTCCGGCCCGACAAGGTGAAGCTTCTTCACCGTCGCGACGCCGACCCGACAATCCGTGCGACCCACTCGACCGCGAACGCCGCGACCACGACCACGACCACCGCGACGCCCCGGAAGAGCGCCTCGGAACGACGAATGCGTCCCCGCGCGAGCGCGGGGACGCATCCTGACACACCGGCGTCATCGGGGCTGACCGATCGGATCAGGAGACCGGCTCGCTCACACGTCGACGCCGTTGATGGTGTGTACGCGACCGGTAACCAGCCGGAACACGCGGATCCATGTTACTGAACGAGGCGCCGCGTGGTGCGGATTCCGGATGGGGTCACTGCTCCAGTTCGAGGGTCGCGGTGCCGGCCACGTCCACGACGGACGCGCCGACGTGCAGCGTGAAGGAGCCGGGCTCGTACGCCCAGGCACCGTCCCAGTGCGCGAACGCCCGCGCCGGGACCTCGATCGACACCTCGGTCGAGGCGCCCGCAGCGAGGCGGACCGGTGCGAACCCGACGAGCCAGCGGACCGGCCGGTCGACCATCGACTCCGCCCGCGAGGCGTACACCTGCACGACGTGCTTGCCTGCGCGGTCGCCCGTGTTCGCGACGGTCGCGGTGACGATCACGGCGTCGCCCTCGCGGACGGTCGGGGTCGCGGCCACACCGTCGATGCTCCACGTCGTGTAGCCGAGGCCGTGGCCGAACGGGTACGCCGGCTCGGTGCCCGCGCGGAGCCAGGCCCGGTAGCCGATGTGCACGCCCTCGTCGTAGGCGACCTCGCCGTCGACCGGGGTGACGTTCGACACCGGAGTGTCCTCGAGCGTCGCGGGCCAGGTGGTGGGGAGTCGTCCGCCGGGTTCCGCGGCACCGGTCAGCACGTCGGCGAGGGCGTTGCCGTACTCCTGCCCACCGAACCAGGTCAGGAGCACCGCGGCGACGTCGTCCCGCCACGGCATCTCGACCGGGGAACCGGAGTTGACGACCACGACGGTGTTCGGGTTCGCGGCGGCCACGGCCCGGACGAGGTCGTCCTGGTGCCCGGGGAGCGCGAGCGAGTCGCGGTCGTAGCCCTCGGACTCGACCTTGCTGTTCGTGCCGACGACCACCACGGCGACGTCGGCGCCGGCCGCGGTCCGGACGGCCTCCTCGATCAGAACGGCCGGGTCGGCGTCGCTCGGCTCGGTGCCGAACTGGTACGCGAGCACCCCGCCGAGCGTCTCGTCCTGCACGACGTCGTACTCGATCCGGATCGCGAGGTGCTGCCCCGCCTCGACCTCGACGGGCACCGAGCGCGCCGGCGGGTTGAGGAAGGCCGCGCCGAGCTGGTCACCCTCCGAGCCGACGACCTCGTCGAGGACGAGCTCGCCGTCGATCCACATCCGGGAGTGCCCGGTGGCCCCGATGCCGATCCGGACCGTGCCGGCCGAGGGTGCGGTGTAGGTCGTCGTGATGTCGAGCCGGTCGGCCTCACGGGTCGGGGCGTCGCCGCCGAACCAGAACAGCGCGGTGGCCCGGCGGTCCTCGACGTACAGCTCGGCGCCGTCGCGGACGAACGCGACCCGGGCGCCGGGCGCACCGGTCGACGGGTTCGTGATCGTCGTCAGCGGGAACTCCGCGATCCCCTCCTGCACGACCGCACCCATGGCGTAGTCCACCGAGGCGCCGGGGAACGCGGCGCGGATGCCCTCGACGGGGGTCACCACGTGCGACGGCACGACGGTGGCCGACCCGCCGCCCTGGCTGCGGGCCTGGTCGGCGTTGTGCCCGATGAGGGCGATGCGGGACACGGCGGCCCGGTCGATCGGCAGGACGCCGGTGTTGCGGACGAGGACCGTGCCCTCGGCCTCGGCCTCACGGACGAACGCGACACCGTCCTCCACGTGGACGGGCTGCGCGGCGACGGGCTCGAACCCCTCGAGCGCACCGACACGGGCGGCGAGGGTGAGGATGCGGCGGACCTTGCGGTCGATCGCGTGCTCGGGCACGGAACCGTCCCGCACGGCGGCGAGCAACGGCCCCTCGCTCCACCACGGGTTCGGCCCGGGCATCGCGACGTCCTGGGACGCCGTGGCCGCGTCGACCGAGCGCACGCCGGTCCAGTCGGAGACGACGATCCCGTCGAAGCCCCACTCGGAGTTGAGGGGCGTCTCGAGGAGGTCGTTCTCGGACGCGGTGACACCGTTGATCGCGTTGTACGACGACATGATCGCCCAGGCATGGGCCTCGGTGACGGCCTTCTCGAACGCGAGGAGGTAGAGCTCGCGGAGCGCCCGGTCGGACACCTCGGTCGAGGCGGTGAAGCGGTCGGTCTCGTAGTCGTTCGCGACGTAGTGCTTCGGGGTCGCGGCGACACCGTTCTCCTGCACGCCCTCGACGTAGGACGCGGCGAGGACCGCGGTGAGGACCGGGTCCTCGCTGAAGGCCTCGAAGTGGCGGCCGCCGAGGGGCGAGCGGTGCAGGTTGATGGTCGGTCCGAGGACCACGTCGACGCCCTTGCGCCGGGCCTCGACCGCAGCGGCGGCGCCGTAGCGCTTCGCGATCGCCCGGTCCCAGCTCGCCGACAGCGCGGTCGCGGACGGGAGGTTGAGCGACGGGTCGCGCTCGTCCCACACCTCGCCACGGACGCCGGAGGGTCCGTCCGACATGAGGATGCGGCGCAGCCCGATCTTCTCGATCGGCCAGGTCGTCCAGAAGTCACGTCCGGTGAGCAGCTGCACCTTCTCCTCGGTCGTCAGCTGTTCGAGGAGCGCCTCGATGCGCTCGGTGAGCGGACGGGAGGCGGTGCTCACGGTCTGCGTTTCGGTCACGATGGGTGGGTCCTTTCGTCGGTCGGCGAGCGTCAGCGCACGCCGCGGATGCGGGAG
>NZ_BACW01000661.1:0-3209 GCF_000333315.1 Curtobacterium sp. B8 | reverse complement strand
GGACGGCTGGTGGCGCATGCGGAGCCGCGGATGGCCGCGTTCCTCGCTGTACGTGCCGGGGCCGCCCCAGTACTGCTGGAGGAAGGCGGACAGTCGCCAGACGGCTCCCTCGAGGTCGTCGGCCGGGTACATCGGCCAGATGACGTCGTCCTGCTGCACACCCTCGTAGAAGCGGCGGACCAGACGGTCGAACGTCGGGGCTCCGCCGATGCGGTCGTAGAGCGATCCGGTGGCGGAGACGCCGTGCTCGCCGACGCGGAGCGTGATCGGTTGCGCGGGCACGCGGCCGGGCCCGGCGGCGCCCGCCGCGGTGGTGTCGTCGGTCATGCCTCGCTGCTCACTTCTCATCGTCGGTGTCGTCGGTCCGGATGGCCTGGCCGAGCAGGTTCCGCTTCGGCTTCCGCGATTTCGTCGGGGCCGGGGTCGGCTGGGTCCGCACGGTGCGCAGCCCGTTGATGGACGTTGCGTTCTCCCATCCCGCGGGCATGATCATCGCCATCGCCGGCAGGGTGACGCCGAGCTCGTCGACGCTGCGCTTCAGCCGGATGCGCAGCTCGCGTCCGACGACGTCGAGCTCCGAGGACCGCGTCTTCACCACGAGCCGGAACACCATGCCGGCGTCCGTGATCGACTGCAGCCCCCAGATCTCCGGCTTCTCGACGATGCGCTGCCGCCAGCGGGGCTCCTGCGACATGGTGACGGCGGCCTTGAGCAGGGCGTCCTGCACGGCGTCGATGTCGGTGTCGTACGGGACGGTGATGTCGACGAGGACCCGCGACCAGCCCTGGGACAGGTTGCCGACGCGGAGGATCTGCCCGTTCGGCACGAACCAGAGGATGCCGTTCACGTCGCGGATCTGCATGACCCGGAGGCCCACGTTCTCGACCACGCCGGTGGCCTGCCCGGTGTCGACGACGTCGCCGACGCCTGCCTGGTCCTCGAGGATCATGAAGATGCCGGACAGCAGGTCGCGCACGATGCTCTGCGCACCGACGGCGAGGCCGGCCGCGACGAGCGAGGCGCCCCCGACGATGCCGACCGCGGCGTTCGGGATCGCGACCGGGATGATGATCGCGAGTGCCACGGCCACGACGATCACGGTTGCGAGGTTCTCGAGGACGCTGCCGAGCGTCCGGGTGCGCTGCACGACGCGGGCGGTCTGCACCGGTGAGGCGATGAGCGCCTGCGTGTCGGTCGTGCCCTGGCGCTTCTTGACGCCGAGGACCACGCGGTTCACGACCGTGGTGATCATCCGGCGGAGGATCAGGCGCACGATGATCGCGGCGAGGATCACGATGACGATCGTGATCGGCTTGCCCCAGACGCTCCAGAAGTCGTCGAGGGCGGAGTTCACGGCTGCGTTGGTTGATGCGGCGAGGAGCATGATCCGATCGATGCTAGAGGGCGGGGCCTTGGCGTCCCGTGAGGAACCCCGAGACCCCGCCCGTCGTCAGCAGGTCAGGAGCCCGCGGGTCAGGCGTCCGCCGCCTGGACCCGGAGTGCCCGCTCGGTGCCCGCGAGGTTCTCGGTCACGATGCGGCGCAGTGCCGGGGTCTCGGGGTGGGCGTCGAGCCAGGCGCGGGCGGCATCCCGCAGCTCCACCGAGGCGAGCGGTGCCGGGTAGAGCCCGGTGACGACCGTGTCGGCGATGTGGTAGCTGCGCTCGGCCCAGATTCGGGTCAGGACGTCGAAGTACTTCGACACCAGGCCCTCGAGCACGACCGGGCTGTTGACGTGCTGGAACCCGACCGTGGTCTGGCGCACGATCGCGTTCGGGAGCGCGTCCGAGTCGACCAGCGAGGAGAACGCGGCGAGCTTGCCATCCGCGGTCGGGATCGACGCCCGGGCGCGAGCGGCTGCCTGCTCACCCGACGCGGTCTTGTCGGCGGCGAGCTCGGCGTCGACGTCCGACCCGTCCGCGGCACCGGCGAGCACGAGGCCCTCCAGCAGCTCCCAGCGCAGGTCGGTGTCGATCTCGAGCCCGTCGAGCGTCACCGAGCCGTCGCGCAGCCCCTGGAGCGTCGCGACGTGTTCGGGCGTGGACGGGATCTGCGCGAAGAACTTGACGAACTGGAACTGCGCGTCGGAGCCGGCCTCGGCCTCGGTCGCGAGGGTCCACAGGGTGTCGCCGACCTGGCGGATGGTCGCCTCCGACGTCGCCGGAGCGACGTAGTTGCGTGCGGTCAGTAGCAGCTGCGACAGCGTCGTGCGGATCGTGGTCGACTCGGTCTCGGTCGCGATGTTGCCGAGCACGAGCCGGACGTAGTCGCTCGCCGGGGCCTCGGCGTCGCGCGTGGCGTCCCAGATGGCGCCCCACACGATCGAGCGGGCGAGCGGGTTCGCGATGTCGGCGAGGTGCGCGATCGCGGTCTGGCGGGACTGCTCGTCAAGGCGGATCTTCGCGTACGCGAGGTCGTCGTCGTTGAGCAGCACGAGGTCGCCGCGGTGGACGCCGACGAGCTCCGGCACGTCGGTGCGGGCACCGTCGACGTCGATCTCGACACGGTGGGTCCGCTCGAGCTTGCCGCCCTCGGACGCCGCGTAGACGCCGATCGCGAGACGGTGCGGGCGGAGCGTCGGGTGGTCCGCCGGCGCTTCCTGCAGGACGGCGAAGGACGTGATCGCGCCGTCGGCGTCGACCTCGAACTCCGGACGGAGGGTGTTCACCCCGGCGGTCTCGAGCCAGAGCGCGGACCAGTCGGAGAGGTCGCGGCCGCTCGTGGCCTCGAGCTCGACGAGGAGGTCACGGAGCTCGGTGTTCGAGTGGTGGTGCTTCTTGAAGTACGCCGAGACGCCGGCGAAGAACGCGTCGATCCCGACCCACGCCACGAGCTGCTTGAGGACCGAGCCGCCCTTGGCGTAGGTGATGCCGTCGAAGTTCACCTGGACGTCCTCGAGGTCGTTGATCGTCGCGACGATCGGGTGCGTCGACGGCAGCTGGTCCTGCCGGTACGCCCACGACTTCTCCATCGCCTGGAACGTCGTCCACGCTTCGGTCCACTCGGTGGCCTCGGCCGTGGCGATCGTCGACGCCCACTCGGCGAAGGACTCGTTGAGCCAGAGGTCGTTCCACCACTTCATGGTGACGAGGTCGCCGAACCACATGTGCGCGAGCTCGTGCAGGATCGTGACGACCCGGCGCTCCTTGATGGCGTCGGTCACCTTCGAGCGGAACACGTAGGTCTCGGTGAAGGTCACCGCGCCCGCGT
>NZ_BACW01000662.1:0-3152 GCF_000333315.1 Curtobacterium sp. B8 | reverse complement strand
GATCGCTCGCCTCGGCGCCGACGCCGCGAAGCCCGGCCGCGCGACGTACCGCAAGCTCACCCGCGACTGATCCGTGGCGGTCCTGCACGCTCCGGTCCGCATGCGGTGGAGCGACATCGACGCGTACGGGCACGTCAACAACTCCGCGATGCTGCGCCTCCTCGAGGAGGCGCGCATCGTGGCGTTCTGGGGTGCCGACCCGGACGAGGTCGACGCCGACGGGTCCGTCCCCGAGCCGATCATCGACGGTCGTCCGGGTTCGGGCACGATGACGGTCATCGCGGCCCAGCGCCTCGAGTACCTGGCGTCGATCCCGTACTTCCGGCAGCCGCTCGACATTCGGCTGTGGATCGGCCGGATCGGCGGCGCGAGCATCGACGTCTCGTACGAGGTGTGGTCGCCGGTCGGGCAGCAGCCCGCGGAGCTCTACACACGGGCGACGACGGCCCTCGTGATGGTCGACGCCGCCACGAACCGGCCGCGGCGGCTCACCGAGGCCGAGCGTGCCGCGTGCGAGGCGTACATCGAGCCGCCCGTGCGCTTCTCACGCCCCTGACCGGCGCGCGCCGTCGGACCGACGCGCGGAGCGCTACCCGCTACCGCGGGACGCGCATCATCCCCTCCTGCGCGACGCTCGCGAGCAGCCGACCGTCCCGCGAGAACATCCGACCGAACGCGAGTCCCCGGCCGCCCTGCGCGCTCGGGGACTCCTGCGTGTAGAGCACCCAGTCGTCCGCCCGGCCGTCGCGGTGCCACCACATCGCGTGGTCGAGGCTCGCGCTCTTGACCCCGGGCGTGCCCCACGCGACCCCGTGTCGGCGCATCACCGGCTCGAGGATCGACAGGTCGCTGGCGTACCCGAGCACGGCCCGGTGCAGGGCCGGGTCGGCCGGCAGGTCACCGTCCACCCGGAACCACACGGCCTGGTGGGGGAGCCGTTCCCCCTGCACGTCCACGAACACCGGACCCTCGACGTGCCGGAGGTCGATCGAGCGTTCCGCCCAGGCCCGCGCGACCGGGTGGTCGATCGCGGAGAGGATCGAGGCCGCCGACGGGAGGTCCTCGGGCGCCGGGGTGTCGACCGGGTACGGGTCCTGGTGCTCGACGCCCTCGTCGGGACGCTGGAACGACGCGATCATCGAGAAGATCGGTTCCCCGCGCTGGTACGCCTGCACCCGCCGGGTCGCGAAGGACCGGCCGTCGTGGATCCGCTCGACGCCGAAGGTGATGGGCAGGTCGGTGTCACCCGGTCGCAGGAAGTACCCGTGCATCGAGTGGATGTCGCGGTCCTCGATGGTGGACTGTGCGGCGACGATGCACTGCGCGAGCACCTGCCCGCCGAACACCCGGCCGTTCGGCGACCAGTGGCTCGCCCCGGTCAGGATGGTCTCGCCGGTGCTCGCGCCCGTGTCGTCGAGCCGCAGGGTCCGTAGGAAGTCCGGTTCCGTCACCCGCCCATCCTACGAAGCGCTCCCGGCCGGCCCCGGTAGGATCCGAGGGACATGGGCATCACCTTCACGCTCCCCGACGCCGCTTCGCTCGGTGACCTCCGCACCTACCTCGGACGCGCCGCCCGGATCGAGGACGGCTCGGTGCGGCTCATCGCCGACTCCGGGGTCCTCGCGGTCTACACGGCGATCCTCTACCCCGTCGGGCTGCTCGACGAACTGCCCACGGTCCTCGGCCTCCGGACGTTCTCGCTCGCCGAGCCCGCGACGATCGACGCGGTCGTCCCGCTCGCTTCGCTGCAGGAGCGGCTCCGGCTGCTCGCCGAGGCCCAGGACGCCGAGCACGCCGAGGGAGCCGACCCGACGCGGGCGACCCCGATCGAGGTGGAACTCCCGCTCGAGGTCCACACCGTGACGTGGGCAGCCATCTCGCCGCCGCGCGGTGGCTGGGTGCCGCTGCCCGACGTGTCGGCCGAGTTGCTCCGCCGTGCGGCGAAGGCCGGCATCGCCGAGGTCGCCGAGGCGGTCCCGACGAACGCGGGCGAAGCGATCGTGCGCCGGGTCCGCTCCGAGGTCTGGGGCCGACCGATCCCGATGATCGAGCACCTGCCCGCGGGCGCCGGCTTCGCGGGGGAGAGCCTCGGCTTCCTCGGCCACGACCCGGTGCGCGTGTTCGAGACCGGTCCGTGGAGTCGCCTGACCACATCGCGCGGACACGTGCTGGTGAAGCGACGGGCCTGGTCGCTCAGCTCCTGACGGTCCGGCGGGCGCCCACGTGCGCGGAGGCCAGCAGGCTCCGAAGCCGGGGTGGTTGGCTTGGCGCATGCACGTCTTCCTCACCGGCGCGTCCGGCTACATCGGCTCCTCGGTCCTCCGCGCCCTCGTCGCCCACGGGCACGAGGTCACCGCGATCGTCCGCTCCGACGAGAAGGCCCAGCGGGTACGTGACGCCGGCGGACACGCGATCGTCGGTGACGTCACCGACGAGGAGATCGTCGAACGGCTCGCGCACGAGGCCGACGGGGTGGTCCACACCGCATCGGCCGAGTCGGTCGACCCGGCGTTCACCGCGACCGTCCTCCGGGCGCTCGAGGGCACCCCGAAGCCGTTCGTCCACACCGGTGGCATCTTCACCTTCGGTGACTCGACCGCCGTCTCGGAGCAGTCGCCGATCGACCCGCCCGCGCTGACCGCCTGGCGGGTCGCGAACGAGGCCGCGGTCCGGGCGAGCACCGCACGCACGACGATCGTGGCCCCGGGCATCGTGTACGGCCGCGGCGCCGGCATCCCCGCGATGTTCGTCGGTGACGGCGAACACGAGGTCCGGCTCATCGGCGACGGCTCGCAGCGCTGGACGACGGTGCACATCGACGACCTCGGCGAGCTCTACGTCCTCGCGCTGCACCGTGCGGAGCAGGACGGCTACGTCGTCGCCGCCACCGGGGACAACCCGACGCTCCGGGAGATCGCGGAGGCGGGTGCGCACGGTTCGCCGGTGGTCGCGGAGAGCGTCACCGAGTCGCGCGACCGCCTCGGTGCGGACTTCGCGGACGCGCTGCTGCTGCACCAGGAGGCCACGGGCGCGCATGCGCGCGCCGCGTTCGGGTGGAACCCGACCCGCCTGTCCCTGGTCGAGGACCTCACCGACGGCTCGTACGTGCGCTGAGCCGCCACCGGCGCGGTCGCGCCACGGACGGACTGGAG
>NZ_BACW01000663.1:0-4730 GCF_000333315.1 Curtobacterium sp. B8 | reverse complement strand
CTCCAGGCCGGAGGGTGGTGTGGTCCTCAGACCGCAGCGGTCTGGTACTGCGCGGCCAGCAGGCCGCCGGTGAAGCGCGCGATCGCGCGCGGACCGGAGACCGGCGCGGACGCCTCGACCGCCGGGTTGTAGTTCGTGTTCGTGTTGATGTCGTAGACGACGTGGCGACCGTCGGTGGTCTCCATGAACTCGACCCCGGCGATCGGGATGCGCTGCTCGGCGAGGAACGCCCGGAGCTGCTGCACGAGCGGGTGCGCCGCGGTGACGTCCTCGCGCACGCTGAACGCGCTCGGGGCGTCGGAGCCCGGAACCTCGCAGACGGCGCCGGCGATGGTCTGTGACCCCGGAGCGGGCACCTCGCACGCGTCCGCCGGGCAGAGCTCGAAGCTGCCGGCGCTGGTGTCGACGCGGACGGCGTAGACGAACTCACCGCCGACGAACTCGATCCGGGTGATGAACGGCTCGCGCGCGGTGAGGTACTCCTGCAGGAGCGTGATGCCGTCGACCGGGGCCTCGAACTCGGGGCTGTCGACGTACGCGTCGAACTCGGCGAGCGAGTCGAAACGCCGGACGCCGAGGCCCTTGCCGCCCTGGTTGTGCTTCGTGATGAACGGCACGTCCTGGCCGTCGGTGAAGGTGCGGGCGGCGTCCTTGAGCTGCGCGGAGCCGAAGACGGCCGTCGTGCGGGGCACGTCGAACCCGGCGTCGCGGAGCAGACCGTGCTGCGCCACCTTGGACACCTCGAGCTCGAGCACGTGGCTGCCGTTCACGACCGTGCGGCCTGCGCGCTCGAGCCAGCCGAGGAGCGCACGGGTGTACTCCTTGCTGTGCTCGTGCCCGCGGGTGTGGCTCGACGCGGACATCCGGCTCCAGTAGACGCCCGGCTCCGGTTCCGCGGAGAGGTCGATCTGCCCGTCGGTGAGGAGGATCTCCTCGACGGGGACCCCCTCTGCCTCGAAGGCGGCGGCGAGCGGCGGGAACCACTCAGGGTTCTCGTGGATGACGTACACGCGCGGAGAGCTCACGCGCCCACCCTAGGCACGAGGTGTGACAGACGGCCAGGTGTGTGACGCGGCGCTACCTCGTTCGCCGGCCTGCGCGTCGTCGAACTGCTGCGTGCCGACGACGCCGAGGAGCTCGAGCTCCTGCGCGTCGTCGCTCCCGGGCGGCGAGCGTGGCCGCACGCCGTGCTCGCGTTCGCGTTCGCGTTCGCGTTCGCGTTCGCGTTCGCACAACCAAGATCAAACGGCACCGCGCGGATCCCTGGTGCCGATCGACTTCGGTCGGGCGAACGCGATCGGCACAGCCCGCGCGGCGACCTGACGCTCAGTCGGTCGCGGGTCCCGCTCCGCCGTTGCGTCCTTCCCGTCGGCGCACCCAGCGGTCGACCGCGCGGTTCACGAGCAACAGGGCCACGACGCTCCCGACGGCCACGAGCGACGAATCGACCGGACGGCCGATGAGACGGGCGGCGACGTACCCGGCGAGGAGCGCGATCGCCCAACTCAACCGGGCGAGGGGCGCGCCCAGGAGGCCGCCGGAGCGAGCTTCCTCGTCGTCCTCGTCGTCCTCGTCGTCGGGGCTGTCGTCAGCGCTCATCCGGGCGAACGTGACGCCCCAGCCGACGAGGAGGACGCCGAGCGGGATCGCGACCCACGCGGCGTCGCTCGTCGGGTCGTGCACGATCGCGATGAACGCGAGCGCGGCGACCACGACGCCGCCCAGCACGAACGACGCGGTGATCGCACGAGCGAACTTGGAGGGACGTTGCGGCACCCGGTGAGCGTAGCGCCGCCCGGGGCGTCCGAGGGATCCCTCTTCGGGGGCGTACTTCCGGACGCGTTCCCGGATCACGGCGACCCGCTCGGCCTGTGGCGCGGGCTCGGTTCGAGCATCGTTCCTCCTCGGCTGGTCTCGGAGGAACTCCGGACTTCGCGGATCGATCACCGAACATCTGATATGTGCGGTGGGCCACGGTCAGCCTGCCGCGAGCACCGTCCGCGCCAGCCGGACGAAGTCGTCGACCCCGATCACCTCGCCACGCGCCGTCGGGTCGATGCCCGCGGCGGTGAGGACCTCGGCCGCTCGGGCGCTGCCGCCGAGCACACCGGAGAGGCTCTGGCGCAGCATCTTCCGCCGCTGCTGGAAGGCCGCGTCGACGAGCACGAACACGCGGGACCGGAGGGCCTCGTCACCCGGCTGCTCGCCGCGGTCGAACCCGACGAGCACGCTGTCGACGTTCGGCACCGGCCAGAACACCTGGCGGCTCACCTGTCCGGCGATCGACCATGACCCGTACCACGCGGCCTTGACGCTCGGCGCTCCGTAGACCTTGTTGCCCGGGTCGGCGGCCAGCCGGTACCCGACCTCGGCCTGCACCATGACGAGCGCCCGCTCGATGGACGGGAAGGTGGCCAACAGGTGCAGCAGCACCGGCACCGAGACGTTGTACGGGAGGTTCGCCACGACGTGCGTCGGTGCCTCCGGCAGGTCGGACGCGGCGACGGTCAGCGCGTCCTGGTGCACGACACGCAACCGTGCCTCGGGCTGCATCGCGGCCACGGTCGCGGGCAGCTGCGCGGCCAGGCGTCCGTCGATCTCGACCGCCGTGACCGACGCGCCGGTCTCGGTCAGCCCGAGCGTCAGGGACCCGAGGCCGGGCCCGATCTCGAGCACGCGGGAGTCCGCGTCGACGCGACCCGAGGCCACGATGCGGCGGACGGTGTTCGCGTCGTGCACGAAGTTCTGCCCGAGCTTCTTCGTCGGGGTGACGTCGAGCTTCGCGGCGAGGTCGCGGATCTCCGCCGGCCCGAGCAACGCACCCACGACTACTCCGCCACCGTGACGGGCTCGGCGTCCCACGCGCCGTAGACCGTCTCGGTGTTCGACGCGATCTGGGCGGCAAGCATCGAGACATCGGTGCCGAGCGTCTCCGCCATCGCACGCAGCGTGAGCGGGATGAGGTAGGGGGCGTTCGGACGACCGCGGTAGGGCGTCGGGGTGAGGAACGGAGCATCCGTCTCGACCATGATCAGGTGGCGCGGCGCGACCTCGAGTGCATCGCGGAGGTTCTGTGCGTTCTTGAACGTGACCGTGCCGGCGAAGGACATGTACCAGCCGCGCTCGGCGCAGAGCCGCGCGAGGTCCGGTCCGCCGGAGAAGCAGTGGAACACCGTGCGCTCGGGAGCACCGACGCGTTCGAGGACCTCCACCACGGCGTCGTGCGCGTCGCGGTCGTGGATCGTCAGCGCGAGGTCGTGCTCCTTCGCGATGCGGATGTGCTCCTCGAACGAGCGGACCTGGGCAGCACGACCGTCCTCGCCGGTCCGGAAGAAGTCGAGTCCGGTCTCACCGATCGCACGGACCCGCGGGAGCGCGGCGAGCTCGGCGATCCCGGCGAGGTGCTCGTCGAGGGTGCCGGCGGCGTCGAGCACCGGGGCCTCGTTCGGGTGCAGCGCGACGGCGGCCAGGACCCGGGGTTCACGGGCCGCGATCGACGCCGACCACTGCGAGGTCGCGAGGTCGGTGCCGACCTGCACGACGCCACGGACGCCGACGCTCGAGGCGCGGTCGAGGTGCTCGCGGTACTCGAGCGGGCCGTCGCCGCCGTCGCCGATGCCGTCGGCGATCTCCATGTGGGTGTGGTTGTCGTACACCCCGACGACGAGGGCCTGGGGCAGCGGCGGGTAGGTCAGGTCGCGCTTCGACGAACCCGACCCGCCGCCCTCGCCCCGGGAGCGGACGTGCGCGGCGTCGGTCACGCTGCGCCCTGCTCCGGCTGCTGCTCGATGCGCGGGAACAGCCCGGACTCGAGCGGCACGACCTGCGCGGCGCCCTGCCACTCCCACGCTCGGTCGATGCGCTGCTCGGCGATGGACCCGCCTGCACCGATCGACGCCCAGAGCTTCTGCGTGGCCTTCGGCATGACCGGCGACACGAGGACCGCGACGGTCCCGAGACCACGGAGCGCGGTGACGAGCACGGTCGCGAGGCGCTCGCGCTTCGCGTCGTCCTTCGCGAGCGCCCACGGCTCCTGCTCGGTGATGTACCCGTTGAGGGCGTCGACGAGCTCCCACACGGTGGCGATCGCGTCGTGTGGCGCGAAGTCGCCGACGGCGGCATCGGCCCGCTCGGTCACGGACTTCGCGAGCGCGTCGATCGCGGCGTCGGCGTCGGTCGGCGCCCCCGCTGCCGGCACCACGCCGTCGAAGTAGCGTCCGATCATCGCGACGATGCGCGAGGCCAGGTTGCCGAAGCCGTTGGCGAGCTCGGCCTGGTAGCGCGCGGAGATGTCTTCCCAGCTGAAGTTGCCGTCCTGGCCGAACGTGATCGCGCGGAGGAAGTAGTACCGGAAGGCGTCAGACCCGAACGTGTCGGTGATCTCCGACGGCGCGATGCCGGTCAGCTTCGACTTCGACATCTTCTCGCCGCCGACGAGCAGCCAGCCGTGCCCGAAGACGCGCTTCGGGACCGGCAGGCCCGCGGCCATGAGCATGGCGGGCCAGATGACCGCGTGGAACCGGGCGATGTCCTTGCCGACGATGTGCACGCTCGGCCAGAGGCGCTGGAACGCTTCGTCGTCGTCGGACCCGTACCCGAGTGCGGTCACGTAGTTCAGGAGCGCGTCGAACCACACGTAGAGCACGTGGTCGTGGTCCCACGGGATCTGGATGCCCCAGTCGAAGCTCGACCGCGAGATCGACAGGTCGCGCAGCCCCTGCTTCACGAAC
>NZ_BACW01000664.1:0-10959 GCF_000333315.1 Curtobacterium sp. B8 | reverse complement strand
ACGGTGCGGTTCTTCGCGGCGGCTCGGGCCGCGGTGGGCGCGGACGAGGTCGCGGTCGACGTCGACGCGATGGACGTGGCCTCGCTCGACGCGGCGCTGGCCGGGATCGAGGCGGCGGACCCGGAGCGGTGGTCGGCGCTGGTGGAGCGGTGCTCCTACCTGGTCGACGGCGTGAGCACGAGGGACCGTGCGACCTCGCTCGTCGGGGTCGGCACGGTCGACGTCATGCCGCCCTTCGCCGGGGGCTGACGGGGACCGGGTTCCCCGGGACCACCGGGCTGCGCCCGGGACCACCAGGGGGACGCCCGGGACCACCAGGCCTCCCGCGCAACGGCCCCGCCCACGCCCACGCGGCCCTACGGCGCGATCGACAGCACGATGAACGCGGCGAAGACCACCAGGTGCACCCCGCCCTGCAGCCGCGTCGCCCGCCCCGGCAGCACGGTCAGCACCGCGGCGACGATCGTGAGCGCCAGCAGCACGATCTGCGCCGATCCGAGGCCGAGCAGCAGCGTCCCGGGCATGAACAGGGACGCCACGGCGATGGACGGGATCGTCAGGCCGATCGACGCCATCGCCGACCCCATGGCCAGGTTGAGGCTCGTCTGGATCCGGTCCCGGGCCGCCGCCTTCGCCGCCGCGATGCCCTCGGGCAGCAGGATGAGCAGCGCGATCACGACACCGACGAACGACGGCGGGAAGCCGACCGCTGCGACCCCCGCCTCGATGGCGGGCGACTCGACCTTGGCCAGCCCCACCACCGCGACGAGCGCGAGCAGCAGCAACCCGAGCGAGACGAGCGTCTGGCGTCCGGTCGGGGTGGCGGCGTGCGCGGTCTCGTCCACGGCCGACGACGGACCCGCGGCCGACCCGTGACCGGCAGACCCGTGACCGGCCGACCCGTGACCGGCCGGCCCCGAACCGGCCGGCCCCGACCCGGCCGACCCGCGGCCGACCGGCAGGAAGAAGTCCCGGTGCGCGATCGTCTGCGTGAACACGAACAGCCCGTAGAGCGCGAGGGACGCGATCGCCACGAACACGAGCTGCACCCCCGTGAACGAGGCGTTGTCGGTGCCGGTGGTGAAGGTCGGCAGCACGAGGGTCAGGACGGCGAGGGCCGCGACCGTCATCGTCGCCGCCGAGGCCCCCTCCTGGTTGAACCGCACGGTGTGGTGCCGGATCGTCCCGATGAGGATCGCCAACCCGACGAGTCCGTTCATGGTGATCATCACCGCGGAGAACACCGTGTCCCGGGCGAGGGTCTCGGCCTTCGCGCCGCCCGAGCTCGACAGCGCGATGATGAGCGCCACCTCGATGATCGTGACGGCGACCGCGAGCACGAGCGACCCGAACGGCTCCCCCACGCGGTGCGCGACGACCTCCGCGTGGTGCACGGCCGCGAGGACCGTCGCCGCGAGCACGACCGCGACGAGCACGACGACCACGGTCCCGAGGTCGTGCCGACCGAACGACAGCGCCAGCACGACCGCTGCGACGATGGGGACCCCCACGGGCCAGGCCTTGCCGATCCAGGAGGTCATCCCCCGATCCTCCCACCCCCCGGCTCGTAGACCACCACCTCGTCCGCCGGGACCGAGATGCGGCAGGTGTCGCCGATCGCCAACCCGAGTGCGGCGAAGC
Organism: Curtobacterium sp. B8; assembly: GCF_000333315.1. Classification (NCBI taxonomy): domain Bacteria; kingdom Bacillati; phylum Actinomycetota; class Actinomycetes; order Micrococcales; family Microbacteriaceae; genus Curtobacterium; species Curtobacterium sp. B8. The sequence continues at coordinate 9,318 of NZ_BACW01000664.1, read as the reverse complement.
GGGTCAGGGTGACGTCGGCGACGAGCTCCCCGGCCCGGACGCGGACCAGGCCGTCCCGCGGCTCGACCGCGTCCACGCGCCGCCCGGCTCCGTCGTCGTCCCGCGTCAGGCACGCGGCCGTCGGGTGGTACGCGGCGAGCGCGGCCCGGCCGGGAGGCACGGTGTGCGCCGCCGCCGACAGCTCACCACCCTCGGCGGTCACCACCCCACCCGTCGTCGCCGTCCCCGACACGGTCACCAGCCCCGAGAACCGGGCCGCGAAGGCGCTGCGGGGACGACCGAGCACCTCGGCCGGGGTGCCCTGCTCGACGACCTGGCCGGCCTCGAGCACGACGACGCGGTCTGCGAGCGCCGTGACCTCGACGGGGTCGTGCGACACGAGCAGCGTCGGACGACCGGCGGACGCCGCCGCGAGCGCGGCCCGGACCTCCTGCCGTGCGGTGACGTCGAGCGCCGACGTCGGCTCGTCGAGGAGGAGCACCGCCGGGTCGGTGGCGAGGGCGCGGGCGATCGCGACCCGCTGCGCCTGTCCGCCCGAGAGCGTCCCCGGCGCGCGGTCCGCCAGCGCGACCGCCCCGACGGCGGCCAGCGCCTCACGGGCGCGGCCACGGGCCTCCCGGCCGGACGCACCGGCCGCGCGCGGACCGAAGGCGACGTTCGCGAGCACGGACCGGTGCGGGAAGAGGTCGGGGCGCTGCGCGACCAGGCCGGTGCGTCGGCGGTGGGTCGGGACGGCGCGCCCGTCGCCGGCGAGCGTGCGGCCGTCGACGACGACGCTGCCGCCGTCCGGACGGACGAGCCCCGCGAGCACGTCCACGACGGTCGACTTGCCGGCGCCGTTCGGACCGATGAGCGCCACGCACTCGTCGGCCCCGACCGAGAGCGCGACGTCGACGCTCCGCGGGTCGACGACGATCCGGGCCTCCAGACCGCTCATGCGAGCACGCTCCGGCGCCGCACCGACGACACCCCGATCACGACGACGGCGACGACGACGAGCACGAGCGACAGCGCGACCGCGGTGTCGGGGTCGATCTCACGCTGCAGGTAGATCTCGAGCGGCAGGGTCCTCGTGACGCCCTGCAGGCTGCCCGCGAACGTGAGGGTGGCGCCGAACTCGCCGAGCGCACGGGCGAAGCAGAGGACGAGCCCGGACACGATGCCGGGGAGGACCCGCGGGGTGGTGACGGTCAGGAACGTCCGGGTCGGACCGGCGCCGAGCGTCGCTGCCACCCGTTCGTACCGGTCACCCCCGACGCGGAGGGCGCCCTCGACGGAGGACACCAGGAACGGCATCGAGACGAACGTCTGCGCGATGACGACCGCGGTCGTGGTGAAGGCGATCCGCAGCCCGTGTTCGTCGAGGAACGCCCCGACGGGCCCGAGGCGCCCGAACGCCGCGAGGAGCGCCAGTCCACCGACGACGGGCGGCAGCACGAGGGGCAGCAGCACGACCGCCCGGGCGGCGCCGGTCCACCGGGACGTCGACCGGGCGAACAGGACGGCGAGCGGGTAGCCGAGGACGAACGCGATCCCGGTCGTCGCGGCGGCCGTACCGAGGCTCAGCCCGAGGGCGCTGCGGGAGGCGGGCGACGTCACGAGCGCGACGAACGACCCCCAGTCGACGCGGCCCACCATGGCGAGCACGGGCACGACGACGAAGAGGCCGCCGAGGGCCGCGGGGACGGGGAGCCACCACGGCACGGGACGTCGGACGGGCCGGTCGGCGGGCCAGGCCCGGTCAGCGGGTCGGGGCCGGTCGGCGGGCCGTGGCCGGTCGCCGCGCACCGCTCAGGGCTTCCCGAAGCCGGCGTCGGCGAGCACCCGCTGCCCCGCGTCGGACAGGACGTACGCGGTGAACGCGGACGCGAGCGCGGGGTCCGCGGACTGCCGCAGCACGCCGATCGGGTAGGTGTTCACCGCCTTCGCGGCTTCGTCGAAGCGGACCCCGTCGACCTTCCCGCCGGCCCCCTCGACGTCGGTGACGTAGACGAGCCCGGCGTCCGCCTGGCCGGACTCGACCTTGCCGAGGACGTCCGTGACCGACTGCTCCTCGCTGACCGGACGCAGGTCCACACCCGTGGCACGCTCGACCTTCGCCGTCGCCGCTCCGCACGGCACCGGGGTGGCGCACGTCACGACCTGGAGGCCCGTGCGGGTGAGGTCGTCGAACCCGCTGACCCGCTCGGGGTTGCCGGGTGCGACCGCGATCTCGAGCTCGTTCGTCGCGAAGTCGCGCGGCGACCCGGAGGCGAGGTCCGTCCGGGCGAGCTTGCCCATGTTCGCCTCGTCGGCGGAGGCGAACACGTCGGCGGGAGCGCCGTTCTGGATCTGCGTCACGAGGTCGCTCGAGCCCGCGAACGAGAACGCGATCGAGGTGCCGGGGTGCTGTTGCTCGAAGCGGTCACCGAGCGTCGTGAAGGTCTTCTGGAGCGAGGCGGCGGCGAAGACCGTGATCTTCCCGGTCAGCGCCCCGCCGGTCGCGGACGCCGTACTGCTCGCGGCCGGGGCGGCCTGCGTCGAACACCCGGTGAGCGCGAGCGCCGTCACGGCCCCGATCGCGAGGATGACCAACCGGGATTTCCGCAAAGGCGTCTTCACCGGGACAGCGTATCCGCATCTGCGGTATCCGGCACCGTCGGGTGGCCCTCGGCGCGCCAGGCGGCGATCCCGCCGTCGAGGACCACGACCGGTCGGTCGAGCGTCCGTGCCCAGGCGGTGGCGCGGCGGCCGCTCGCGCAGACCGCCACGACGGTGCGGGCGTCGGGCTGCAGGTCCTCCGGTGGGATGCTGCCGGCGATGACGCCCGACGCCCGTTCCTCCGGGGTGCGGACGTCGACGAGGACGAGGGACGTCGGGACGGACGGGCCGGTGCTGATCGGGCCGGTGCTGATCGGGCCGGTGCTGATCGGCTCGGGGCCGAGCGCCGCGGCGAGGGCGGACGGGGCGATCGTCTCCGGCTCGGCCTCAGCGGGGGCGACCGGCCGTCGGGAGTCCGGCCCACGCCGCAGCGGGCTCTCGGTCCACCGCCACCGCCGGGCGTCGACCGTGAGGACCCGGCCGAGCAGCGGCTCGCCGAGGCCCGCGACGATCGCGGTCACCTGCGCCGCCATCACCGAGCCGACCGCGCCGCAGAGTGCCGGGAGCACGCCGTCGACCGCGCACGAGCCCTCGTCGGGGAGGACGTCCGGGTGGAGGTCGTGGAAGTCCACCGGCTCCGGTCCGGCGTCGTGGAACACCGACACCTGCCCGTCGTAGCCGAGGACCGTGCCCCAGACGAACGGGACGCCCGCCGCGGCGCACGCGTCCGAGACGGCCCGGGTCACGACGACGCTGTCGGCCGCGTCGACCACGACGTCGTGCCCTGCGACCTGTGCGGGGTCGAACCAGCCGGTGACCGCGACGACCTCGAGCTCCGGGTCCACCGCACGGAGGCGCTCCGCCGCCACCTCGGCCTTCGGGCGCCCGACGTCCGCGAGCCCGAACAACACCTGCCGGGCGAGGTTCGACGGGTCGACGACGTCGTGGTCCACCACCGTCACCCGACCGAGTCCGGCGCCCGCGAGGTACTGCAGGACCGGGGCGCCGAGCCCACCGGCGCCGACCACGAGGACCCGCGCCCGCGCCAGTGCCTCGAGCGCGCGGTCGCCGGCGCCCTGCAGCGCGGCCGTCCGCGCGGTCAGCGCCCGACGGACCGACGGCGTCGTCACTCGCGCACCGCCGTGGCGTCCGGGCCGGGCACCTCGACCGAGACCATCGTCGCCTTCACCGACGCCACGGCCACGGCGCCGACCTCGAGTCCGAGGTCCCGCACCGCCTCGGCACTCATGAGCGACACCACGCGGTGCGGCCCGCTCTGCAGTTCGACCTGCGCCATCACGCCGTCGACGACCAGGTCCGTCACGATGCCCACGAACCGGTTGCGGGCGGAGCTCCGGACGCCCGAGGGGTCCCCGAGCTGCGCGCCGCGCTGCCGGGCGTGGTCGGCGAGCTCCCGGCCGTCCACCACCGCTCGACCGGCCTCGTCGTCGTGCCGTGTGAAGGTGCCGCCGTCGACCAGGCGCCGGACGGTGTCGTCGCTCACCCCGAGGTACGTCGCCGCGTCGCGGATCCGGAGCATCGTCATGGTGCCTGACGATAGTCCGTACCCCGGCACCCGACGAGCATGTGAACTCTCAGTGGAGGGCACGGTCCACCCCGGCGGTCGTCCAGACGCTGCGGCTACCGTGCAGGACGTGAGCTCCCCCCGTACCGACACCATCATGGTGCAGCCCGGCCTGAGCCCCGTCACGGTCCGGGAGCGTCTGCGTGCGGTCCCGAGCGGCGTACGCGTCGCGGTCGTCCGGACGCCGGAGCTCACCGTCGGCGCGATCGGGACGCTCGTCGCCGCCGCCTTCGCCTGGGTCCCGTCGCTCTGGTACGACGAGGCCGCCACCGTGACCAGCGCCCAACGGTCGTGGCCGCAGCTCTGGGCGGAGCTCCACAACGTCGACGCCGTGCACGGGCTGTACTACGCGCTCGTGCACGCCTGGTTCTGGCTCGTGGGGTACACCCCGTTCACGCTCCGGTTCCCCAGCGCACTCGCCGTCGGGATCGCAGCCGGTCTCGTCGTCGCGCTCGGCCGTCGGCTCGGCGGACGGCGCTTCGGCATCGCCGCCGGCCTCGTGTTCCTGGCGCTGCCGGGGGTGCAGTGGGCGGGCAGCGAAGGCCGTTCCTACGCCCGATCACCACCTTCGCGGTGTGCCTGACGCTCGTCGGGCTGACCGCGGCCCGTCGATCCCGATCCGGACGGAGCCTGCACTGGTGGGTCGCGTACGGGCTGCTGGCCGTCGTCGCGATCACCTTCAAACGTTTACCTCGCGCTGGCGGTCGCCGCGCACGCCGTCACGTTCCTCTGGACGATGGCCGCCGATCGTCGGGCGCGTCGGTCCGACCCGACGTTNCGCGCCCTCGCCCCCGGTGGCTCGTTGCTCCGGTGGGCGATCGTCTCGGCGGTCGTCCTCGTCGCGGTCGTCCCGTTCGTGGCTGCCGTCGCCAGCCAGTCGAAGCAGGTCGCGTGGCTGGGACCGATCGGCGACCGCACCTTCCCGCAGGTCTTCTCGACCGCGTGGTTCGGCGGTGTCGACCTCTACGCCGCCGTGGCCTGGGCCCTCATGGTCCTCGGGGTGGCGTCGGCCCTCGTCGCCGCGCACCGCGCATCACCCACCGTCCGGTCGCTGTTCCGGGCGCAGGCCGTACGCGTCGCCCTGCCGCTCGTGGTGCTCCCGACCCTGGCCCTGCTCGTCGCGACCGCGTTGGGCCGTCACCTCTACACGCCGAAGTACGCCAGTCTCAGCCTGCCGTTCGTGGCGATGCTCATCGCCCTCGGCATCACCGTCATCCGGCGCCGGGCGCTGCTCGGCGGCGCGCTCGTCGCCGCTCTGGTGCTCTCCGTCCCGACCGCGGTCGTCGTCAAGACACCCCGATCGAAGCAGGACTCGACGTGGTCGGTGGCGTCGTCGATCATCAGCTCGGAGCGCGCGAAGCACCGCGACAGCGACGAAGGCGTGGTGTTCGGCAGCGTCTACGGGCACCCCGGCACCACGGCGGACATCATCCGCGTGGCGTACCCGTCCGCGTTCGCGGGCATGACGGACCTCGCCGTGCGGAAGGACGGCGCCGCGTCCGGCGTGCTCTGGAACCAGAACGGCGACCTCTCGTCGACCATCCCGAGCCGGCTCGCGGACATCGACACCGTGTGGTTCGTCGGCGGGACCCCGAAGGCGCGCAACATCCAGCCGGAGACGACCCAGGTGCTGGCGGAGCACGGCTTCACGGCCGTGCGGCACTGGAAGACCGGCGAGGTCGTCATCACCGAGTTCCGCCGTAACTGAGCCCGGACCCGCGTCGCACCCGAGCACGGCACCGAGGCGGACACCGGGCGCGCCTCGTCTCGGTTCAGTGCACCACGCGCGCGCCGTGTACCGGCCCCGTGGCCCGGACGGCGACGATGCCGGCGGCGCTGAGTTCGACCTGCACCTCGAGTGCGGCGTCCCGATCGGCCACGAGGAACGCGACCGTCGGTCCACTCCCGGACACGAGTCCGGCCAGTGCGCCCGCCTTCTCACCGATCTCGAGCGTCTCGGCGAGGGCCGGCTGCAACCGCATGGCCGGTGCCTGCAGGTCGTTGTGCAGGCAGTCCGCGAGGAGGTCCGGGTCGCCCGCTCGGAGCGCCTGCAGCACGTTCGCGTCCACCGTCGGGGTCGTCGGCGCCGGCGCGATGTCGGCCCGGTAGCGCTCCCGGTGCTCGTCGAGCGCGCGGTACACCGCGGGGGTCGACAGCCCGGCGTCGCTCAGGGCCAGCACCCACCGGAACTCGCCCTTCGCGAGCGCGGGGCTGAGCTCGTCGCCACGGCCCGTCCCGACCGCGGTCCCGCCGGCGAACGCGAACGGCACGTCCGCGCCGAGCTGCGCCGCGAGCCGGAGGAGTTCGTCCCGCCCCAAGGCGGTCCCCCAGAGGGTGTCGACCGCGAGCAGGGTGGCCGCGGCGTCCGCCGAGCCGCCCCCCATGCCGCCCGCGACCGGGACCTGCTTGTCGATCGTGAGACGGACCCCGCCGCGGTGACCGGCGGCGTCCGCCACGAGGCGGGCCGCACGGATCGCGAGGTTCGACTCGTCCGTCGGGACGCCCGACGAGTCGATCGGACCGGTGAAGGTCACCGAGAAGTCGTCGGCCGGCTCCGCGGTGACGTCCTCGTACAGCGAGACCGCCTGGTAGGCCGTCGCGACGTCGTGGTAGCCGTCGTCCTGCAGCGCGCCGACCGACAGGAACACGTTGATCTTGCCGGGGGCGCGCACCCGCACGCGGGTCGGAGCGGCCAGCGAGGTCATGGCTCCAACCTATCCCGCGGCCGGACCCCGTTCCTGCGCGTGACGGCTCTCCGCGTCAGGCTCGGGCAGCCGCGAACCCGCGCTCGAGGTCGGCCAGCACGTCGTCGACGTGCTCGAGGCCGATCGACAGCCGGATGAGCCCCTCGCCGACACCCGCCGCGGCACGCTCGCTCCGGGTCATCTGCACGTGCGTGGTCGACGCGGGATGGACCACGAGCGACCGGACGTCGCCGATGTTCGAGACGTGGTCGAACAGCTCGAGGGCACCGACGAACCGCCGACCGGCCTCGAGCCCGCCGTCGAGGTCGAACGCGAGCACCGCCGACGGCCCCTTCGGCACGTACCGCTGGGCGAGCGCGTGCCACGGCGACGAGGGCAGTCCGGCGTAGTGCACGCCGAGGACCTGGTCGTGCGCGTCGAGCCACGACGCCACCGCGGCCGCGTTCGACACGTGCCGTTCCATCCGCAGGGACAGCGTCTGGATGCCCTGCAGCACGAGGAACGCGGTGAACGGGGCGATCGCCGGTCCGAGGTCCGCGGACAGCTTCGACCGGGTGCGCTGGATGAACGCTCGCGGTCCGAACTTCGCGGCGAAGTCGGTGCCCGCGAACCCGGAGTGCTCGACGCTCGTCAGCTGCGGGTACTTGTCCGGGTACGCCGCCCAGTCGAACCGGCCGCTGTCGACGATCAGGCCGGCGATGGCGCTGCCGTGTCCGGCGAGGTACTTCGTCGCGGAGTGCACGACGATGTCCGCCCCGTGCTCGATCGGTCGGACGAGCCACGGCGTCGCGATGGTGTTGTCGACGATGAGCGGGACCCCGGCCTCGTGCGCCACCCCGGCCACACCGGCGAAGTCGAGGACGTCGCCGCGGGGGTTCGGGATCGACTCGCCGAAGAACGCCCGGGTCTCGGGACGGACCGCGGCTCGCCACGCGTCGAGGTCGGTCGGGTCCTGCACGAACGTGAAGGTGATGCCGAGGTCGCGGAGCGTCGAGGCGAAGAGGGTGTAGGTCGCCCCGTACAGCGAGGCGCTCGACACGACGTGGTCGCCGGCTCGGGCGACACCGAGCACCGCGAGCGACGTCGCGGCCTGCCCGGACGCGAGCGCGAGCGCTCCGACGCCGCCCTCGAGGTCCGCGATGCGCCGCTCGAGCGCGGCGGCCGACGGGTTGTTCACGCGCGAGTAGGTGTGGCCAGGGGCGTCGAGCATGAACCGGGCTGCCGCGTCCTCACCCGACGGGTAGACGAACGCGGCGCTCTGCGCGATCGGCGGGACGTTCGCGCCCCAGCCCGGGTCGGCCTTGAACCCGGCCCGGATCTGGCGGGTCTCGAAGGCCCAGTCGTCCTCGGGTGCGGCCATCAGGCGGCCGTCCCGCTCGGGACCGCCGCGGAGGACCGGACGAGCGGGATGACCTGCTCCCCGAAGCGCTCCATCTCCTCCGCCTGCGGCGAGAACTGCAGCAGGAGGGTGTCCACCCCGGCGTCCTCGAACTCCCGGATGCGGGCCGCGACCTGCTCGGGGGTGCCGACGAACCCGGGACGCAGGCCGCGGTTCGACACCGAGTAGTCCTCGAGCGACGGGACGTGCTCGAGCTGCGACTTCGAGATGAAGTCCTGGTAGGACTCGTAGGCCTTGCCGTGCTGCACGTCGGTGATGCGTGCGAGCTCGGCCTGCGCCTCCGCCTCGGTGTCGCGCACGATCACGTACGCGGCCATGCCGAACGCCTCGAACGGCTCGGCTCCGGCGTCGGCGCGACGACGACGCATCTCGTCGATCTTCGTGCGGAGCTCGTCCACGGTGCCGCCGTGGGTCAGGTAGGCGTCAGCGAACCTCGTGATGGACGACTTGCCCGCCTCGCTCTCGCCGCCGGCGTAGATGCGCGGGGTCACGCGCGGCTTCGGCTCGAGGTGGCTGTTCGCGATGTCGTAGTACTCGCCGGAGAAGGAGAACGGCGTCTCACGCCACAGCCCCTTGAGGATCGCGACGAACTCCTCGGTGCGCTTGTACCGGTCGTCGTGCTCGGAGAAGATCCCGCCGTACTGGCGCGCCTCTTCCGCCCACCACGCGCTCACGACGTTGAACGTGAACCGGCCGCCGGAGATGTCGTCGATCGTCGCCGCCTGCTTCGCCGTGACCGCCGGCAGGTGGTACCCGGGCCGCATCGCCGCCATGATCTCGAGCCGCTCGGTCGTCGCCGCGATGGCCGCGGCGAGGGCCCACGCCTCCAACGAGGGCGCCGCCGTCCCCTTGATGTCGTTGAGGTTGAGCTCCGGCACGAGCGTCAGGTCGAAGCCGATGCGCTCGGCTCGCTGCGCGAGCCGCTTCACGTAGTCGAAGGTGACGGGCATCGCCTCGTCCTCGACGTTGCGCAGCCAGCCGCCGAAGAGCGGGGTCCAGTATCCGAATCGCACGGGTGGGTTCCTTGGTGGTGAGTACCGGCCTGGAGG
>NZ_BACW01000665.1:0-1534 GCF_000333315.1 Curtobacterium sp. B8 | reverse complement strand
GCGCTGCTCGGCATGACCGCGTCCTACGGCATCGGACTCGCCTGGTTGCGCCGGTTCGGTGTGGGCAGCGGACAGGACCCGACGACCGTGGCCACCGTCCAGCTGACGCTGGCCGCCGTCCTCATGCTCCTGGTCGCGCCGGTCATCGCGACCGGTCCGGTGCGGCTGGACTGGAGGATCGTGGCCGCGATGGTCGCGCTCGGCGCGGTGGGCACCGGGCTCGCCTACGCGTGGAACACCCGACTGGTCGGGGCATGGGGCGCCGGTCGGGCCTCGACGGTGACCTACCTGACGCCGGTCGTCGGCGTGGCGCTCGGGGTCGTCGTGCTCGGCGAGCCGCTGCGGTGGAACGAACCGGTCGGCGGGCTCGTCGTGCTGCTCGGGATCGCGCTCGCGTCCGGGGCGCTCCGGGGTCGTCGCAGCGCGGCGCGCAGCCGACCCTCGGTACGCTCGGCGGGGTGAGCCACCCCTCGACCGCGCGGCTGCTGTTCGCGTCGTCGCACCCCGGCCCGACCGTGACGGTGACGGTCCTCGCGACCGTGATCGCCGCGGCCGTCGGGCACCCGGTGTGGCTCGTCGTCCTCGTCGCGCTCGCCGTCGTCGTCGGGCAGCTCTCGATCGGACTCGCCAACGACTGGATCGACGCCGACCGCGACCGTGCCGTCGGCCGCACGGACAAGCCGGTCGCGCAGGGGCGGATCGCCGTCGGCACCGTCCGGCGCGCGGCGCTGGTCACCGCGGCGGCGGCCGTCGCCCTGTCGGTCCCGCTCGGACCGGTCGCCGGCATCGCGCACGTGGTGCTCGTCGGCGCCGGGTGGGCGTACGACGCGGGACTGAAGCGGACGGTGTGGTCGGTGGTGCCGTTCGTCGTCGCGTTCGGGCTGCTGCCCGTCGTCGCGGTGTCGGCCGGGGGTGCGGGGTGGTGGCCGGCGTGGTGGGCGATCGCGACCGGCGCGGTGTTCGGCGTCGCGATCCACTGCACGAACGTCCTGCCGGACCTCCTCGACGACGCGGCGACCGGTGTCCGGGGCTTCCCGCACCGACTGGGGCTGCGCGGGGCCGGGGTCCTCGCCTTCGGGGCGCTCGTCGTCGCGGCGGCGCTCGTGCTCGGCGGGCAGCTCGGCGGGCCCGGTCCTGCACGCGGGTCCGCGGTCGTGCTGGCCGTGGCGGGGACGGTCGTCGTGGTGGTGTCGGCCGTGGTCGGCGTGCGGCTCGTGTTCGCCGGTCGTCCCACCCGGACGCTCTTCCGGCTCGTCATCGCGTCGTCGCTCGTGCTCGTCGTCGAGCTCGCCGTCGCGGGCGCCCGGCTCGTCGCGTGACCCGAGGGAGCGGCGGTCGCGCGGGCCGCGCCGGTCACGGTCGCGCGGGCCGCGCCAGTCGCGGTCGTGCCGGTCGTGCCGGTCGTGCCGAACCCGCCGGCCGCGTCGCTCGCGCCGGAGCCGCCGGTCGCGTGAGCGGCCCCGGCCCCGGCCCCGCACCGCGAGGATCCGCTCAGGCCCACCGCATCGCGTAGAGCCGCGCGAGCGCCGATGCC
>NZ_BACW01000666.1:0-3878 GCF_000333315.1 Curtobacterium sp. B8 | reverse complement strand
CGAACCGGAGTGCGCGACGGTCGTCGTGGCGAGGGCGTAGGCGGTCGTCCCGGTGAGTCCGAAGAGCGTGCCGGCGAGGACGCCCACGGTGACGAGCTTCCGGAGCGTGGGCACGTTGCCGACGAGGATCGCCGCGGTGGACAGGAGTCCGCCGATCAGCACGACCCACCGGAGCCAGGGGAGCCACGTCGGGTTCTCGTTCAGGAGGCAGAAGCCCCAGGAGGCGGTGATGCCGATCATGCCCGCGAGGCCGAGCCGTGCGGTGACGCGCCCTCGCTCGCTCCACATCAGGGCGCCGCCGGTGCCGACGAGACCCGCGATCGCCGGGGCGAGGGCGACCGTGTAGTACGGGTGGATCGTGCCGGACATGTACGAGAAGACGAGTCCGGTGACGACGAGCCACCCGCCCCAGAGCACGAGGCCGACACGGACCGGGTCGCCGAGGTGCCGGCGTCCGACGAGCACGAGGCCGAGGACGAGCGCGAGCAGCGCCGCGGGCAGGAGCCACGAGATCTCGAGGCCCATCTCGGAGGAGAAGAGCCGGTCCAGGCCGGTCGAGCCGCCGAACGAGGACCCGGCGGTCCCGCCGCCCATCCCGCCGCCGCCGTTGCCCGAGCCGCCGAAGATCCGGCCGAGGCCGTTGTAGCCGAACACGAGGTCGAGCACGGTGTTGTTCGTCGAGCCGCCGATGTACGGGCGCGACTCCGCGGGCCAGAGCCACACGGCGACGACCCACCACCCGGCGGAGACCACGAGCGACACCGCCGCGATGCCGAGGCCGATCGCCCGCTTCCCCCAGCTCGTCCGCGCGGCGACGAGGTACACGAGGCCGAACGCCGGCAGGACGAGGAGTCCCTGCAGCATCTTCGTCAGGAACGCGAACCCGAGGGCGACCCCGGCGAGCGCGATCCACTTCCAGCTGCCGCGCGGGAGCGCCCGCACGGTGCAGTACGCACCGGCGGTCATGAGCAGCACGAGCAGCGCGTCCGGGTTGTCGAAGCGGAACATGAGCGCGGCCGCCGGGGTGGCCGCCACGACGAAGCCCGCCAGCAGCGCTCCGACGTTCGCGGTCGTGGCGCCGAGCCGGGCGAGGGTGCGGCGGACGGTGCCCCACACGAGCGCGACCGACCCGACGGCCATGAGCGCCTGGGGCAGGAGCAGGCTGAACGACGAGAAGCCGAACAGCCGCGCGGACAGCACCATCACCCACAGCGAGGCCGGCGGCTTGTCGACCGTGATGAAGTTCGACGAGTCGAGGGAGCCGAAGAAGAACGCCTCCCACGACTTCGTGCCGGCCTGCACGGCGGCGGCGTAGAAGCTGTTCGCGTACCCGGAGATGCTGAGGTCCCAGAGGTACACGACGGCGGTCAGGGCGAGGAGCGCCCAGAACGCCGGCCGGAGCCAGCGGGCGTCCTCGCGCTCGCCCAGGAAGAGTCGGGCGAGGGGCGGGCGGCGGTCCCGGGAGGCGGTGGCCCCCTCCGGGTGTGCGCGCTCGCGACGGTCGGTCACGGGGGTCGGGAACGTGGTCATGACGATGAGGTTCCCGGGCGTTCCCCGAACGGACCGATGCGCTGCCTTGGTGCTCCCTAAGACCTCCGCCGCGAGGTCGGGCGGGCGCGCCGAACGAGCCCTGGCGCGGGCGACGCCGCGTCGCACAACCAAAGTCGATCCGCACCGCGATCTTCCGTGGTGCGAGCCGGCTTTGGTTGTGCGCGCGGCAGCCCCGCTGCGAGGTCCGGTCAGGCGTACCGGCGGGCCGCCCGGAGCGCGGCGCCCGTGTACGAGCCGCCGAACAGGAACACGTGCAGCAGCAGCGGCGCGAGCTGGTGGAGCTCGACCCGCTCCTGCCAGCCGTCCGCGAGCGGCGACTCCTCGTCGTAGGCCGCGAGGACGGTCTCGAGCCGCGGCAGCCCGAAGAGTCCGAGCAGCGCCAGGTCCGTCTCCGCGTGTCCGCCGTGCGGGTTCGCGTCGATGAGCACCGCGCCGGTCGGGGTCGTCCCGTCCACCGGCTGCCCGGGCGTCGGCCACAGGACGTTCCCCGCCCAGAGGTCCCCGTGCAGCCGCGCGGGGCCGTCCCCGACGAGTCCGGGCTGGGGCGAGCCGAACTCGCCGTCCTCGAGCCGCTCGGCCACACGCTCGAAGACCGCGGCCTCGGACCCGTCGAAGCCGCCCGCGTCGACGATCCGGTGCACGTAGTCGCGGATCCGGTACTCCGCGAAGAACTCGCCCCAGGTGTCGGGCGCGTCCGCCGCCGACACGAACGCGGTCCGCGACCGTCCCATCCGCAGCGCGCCCGGAGACGGGAACCCCGGCGAGGGTGCACCCCAGTGCGCCGCACCGGCCGCGTGCGTGTGGGCGAGCGAGCGGCCGAAGCGCTCGGCCTGCGCGGTCGTCGGGGCGCCGTCGCTGATCTGCTCGAGGTGCAGCACCCGCGGCTCCGGGTGCGCGAGGACGCGGGCGGTGCGGGTGCCGCCGGTGGCCTCGGCCTCGGCGAGCCACGCGAGCCCGGCGGCCTCGGCGGTCGCCTCGTCGGGGTCGGTGAAGGTCTTCACGAACGTCTCGGCCATCGGTCCATCCTGCCGCTCGACCGTGGTTCCGGTCACAGCGCGCGGGCTGTGCTCCCGGTCACCCCACCGCGTCGACGAGCGCCTGCGCCAACGGGTGCCACGGCCGCGAGGACGGGCCACTCAGCACGAGCGTCCGGGTCAACCGTCGTTCGAGCGGCAGCATCACGAGGTCGTCCGGCAGCATCCCACGCCCGAGGGTCGGGACGATCGAGACGCCCTCGCCGCGCTGGATCATCCCGAACATCGTGTTCATCTCGCGCACCCGGTGCGCCCACCGGAAGGGCTGGCCGTCGAGCTCGTGCAGCCGCTGGATCTGCACCTCGCACCCGCCGCCTCCGGCGACCAGTCCGTCCTCGTGCAGGTCGTCGAGCGTGAGCGCCTCCTGGCTCGCGAGCGGGTGGTCGCGCCGGACGACCGCGGCCATCTCGTCCCGGGCGACGACGACCGCCCCGGTCGGCACCGGCGTCGGGTCCACGAGCACGGCGGCGTCGACGGTGCCGCCCTCGAGCCACTCCGGCATCTCGTCGTCGTCGCCCTCGTAGACCTGGACGTCGACGTCCGGCAGCGTCACGGCCCAGAGCTCGCGGAGCCGCGGGAGCAGTCCCTGGCACACGGTGGGGACGGCCGCGAGCCGCACGGTGCCGCGCGCCGTGGCGGGGGTGACCACGGCCTCCAGGGCGTCGATCGAGGCGACCGCGCTGCGGGCGTGCGCGAGCAGGCGCTCCCCGAGCGGGGTGGCGGTGGCGGAGCCACCCCGGTGCACGACGGCACCCCCGACCTCGCGCTCGAGCCCCGCGACCGCGTGGGACACCGCGGACTGCCCGATCCCGAGCACGGCCGCCGCGCCGGTGAACGAACCGGCGTCGACCGTGGCGGTGAACGCCCGGAGTTGGGGGATCGAGACGGTCATGTGTCCTCCTCATGTCGGCATGAGGCACATGCGTTCGACACATGTGCGGTGGTGGTCGATGCTAGCCCTCGTGAACGCCCTCCTCTACGTCCTGGTCGCCCTCACCTGGGGCTCGAGCTTCTTCTTCGCGAAGATCGGACTCGAGGGTCTCGCGCCGCAGCAGGTCGCCACGGTCCGCACCGTCCTCGGCGCGGTGACGCTCGTCGTGGTGCTGCTCGTGACGCGTCGGGAGTGGCCCCGCGAGCCGCGGGTCTGGGGACACCTGCTCGTCGTGGCGGTGTTCCTCAACGCGGTGCCGTCCTCGCTCATGGCCTGGGCGGAGCAGACGGTGCCGTCGGGTCTCGCGAGCATCTACAACGCGACGACCCCGATCATGACGCTCCTCGCCCTCGCGGTCCTCG
>NZ_BACW01000667.1:0-1077 GCF_000333315.1 Curtobacterium sp. B8 | reverse complement strand
GCGCTCGACCTCACCACCGAAGTCGGCGTGGCCGGGGGTGTCGATCACGTTGATCGTGATGCGGCCGCCCGGGTTGAACTCCTCGGCGTGCTTCCCGTTGTAGAGCACCGAGGTGTTCTTCGCGAGGATGGTGATGCCCTTCTCGCGCTCGAGGTCGTTCGAGTCCATCATCCGGTCTTCGCCCTCGAAGTGGGCGTCGAACGAGTTGGTCTGCGTGAGCATCGCGTCGACGAGGGTGGTCTTGCCGTGGTCGACGTGTGCCACGATGGCGACGTTGCGCAGGTCGGACCGGGTGGCGAGCGCCATACAGGACATCCTTTGGTGTTCGGAAGAAGATCGGGCGGCCGACGGCGGCGCGTGCGCCGTGGTGGCACTGCCCGGAGGTGGGCAGAACGCCCGACACGCCAGTCTACCGGTAGTTCGCAACCAGCAGGAGTACACACCATGAGCCGACGGCGAACGTGGACCGAGATCACGATCGTCCTGCTGCTGTCGCTCGGCGGCAGCGCGCTGTACTCGATCCTGCAGATCATCGACGACCTGTCGCAGACCACACCCCTCGGACAGCAGTCCACGGCCCTCAACCAGTCGACGACGACCGTCCAGTACGTCGACCTCGCCCGACAGCTCGTCGGCATCGCGGTCGACCTCGCCCCGGTGGCGCTGGTGTGCTACCTGCTCTGGAGCTCCACCCGGCCGCACCTGTCGCGCCTCGGCATCGACCGGTTCCGGGTGCGGCCGGACCTCGGCGGCGCGGCCCTCATCGCGTTGTGCATCGGCATCCCCGGGCTCGCGCTCTACTTCACCGGACGCGCACTCGGCTTCACGGTGAACGTCGACCCGGCGGCGCTCGACTCGTACTGGTGGACGATCCCGGTCCTGCTGCTCTCGGCGGTGCGGTCTGGCCTGCAGGAGGAGATCATCGTCATCGGGTACCTCTACGAACGGCTCGGCGAGCTCGGCTGGGGGCGGTGGCAGGTCATCCTGTCCACCGCGGTGCTGCGCGGCAGCTACCACCTCTACCAGGGCTTCGGCGCGTTCGTCGGGAACGCCGTCATGGGCATCGGTTCGGGGGAT
>NZ_BACW01000668.1:0-4549 GCF_000333315.1 Curtobacterium sp. B8 | reverse complement strand
CTTCCGGGCCCCGGGCGAGCCGACCTCTTCGAGAACTCGACGTTGGCCTTGTAGTAGTCGGCCCACTCCTCGGGGAGGTCGTCCTCGTAGTAGATCGCCTCCACCGGGCAGACCGGCTCGCACGCTCCGCAGTCGACGCATTCGTCGGGGTGGATGTACAGCGAGCGGTCGCCCTCGTAGATGCAGTCGACCGGGCACTCGTCGATGCAGGCGCGGTCCTTGACGTCCACACAGGGCTGAGCGATCACGTACGTCACGGGTCGAGTCTACTCACGGCCCTGGGCAGGTCCGGACAGCCGGGCGTCGCCGCGAGTGGGACGACGGGTGTCGCCGAAGTCCGGCCAGACGAGGACGACGAACGCCACCGCGGTCGGCGCGATCATCCACACGTAGCCCGCGGTGTTCGCGAGGACGAGCTGGAGGAGGAACGTCGTGGCGATCGCGATGCCGAGCCAGGCCGCCACGACGAGCACCCGCGACCGGGACAGCAGTCGGAGTCCGGCGAGCAGCCCGACCACGACGAGCGTCGGCAGGAACGCCCCGATCGGGAACGTGCCGATGGTCTGCTGGTGCGTGACGGAGCCGAGGCCTCCCGCGACGAGTCCGAGCACGAACGACACGACGACCGCGGTGGCCTTGCCCTGCGGGGTGAACTCCGCGAAGGTCTGCGGCGTCGGCGGCACCGGGTCCGCGTCGTGTCGGAAGGCCTCGACCGCCGGGGCGACCTGCCGCTCACCGTGCGGCATCACCCACGACAGCGCGGTCGGGTCGGCGGGGTCGACCGGGTCGACCGTCAGCTGCGACCGGTACTGCTCGAGGGCGGCGCGGACCCTGGCCCGGACCGGCGCGACGTCGACGGTGAGGTCGGCGAGCCCGGAGTCCGGGTCGACGATCATCGAGAACGGGACCTCCTCGGCCTTCGCGGCGTACCGGGCCGCGTGGTGCACCCGCACGTGGTCCGGGTGCCCGTAGCCGCCGTCGTCCGCGTAGCTGACCACGGCGTCCGCCATCGTCGAACGGATCGCGGCGCGGACGTCGTCCACGACCTCGCCGAGGTCGGCCATCGTGAGCGAGTCCGCCGGGGCGTCGTCGGCGGCCGTCGCACGACCGTCCGGTCCCCACTGCATCCCCGAGTCGGCGTACCGACGCTCGGGCAGGTCGGTCGGGCGCGCTCCCGGTCCCCCGAGCCAGAGGTGCGCCGGAGAGCCGAGCGCGGCCAGGGCCGCTGCGATCTCGCCCTCGCGGTGGGCGGCGACGCGGGGGCCGTCGCCTTCGAGCGGCGCGAGCTCGGGAGTGAGCATCGCGCCCCGCTCGCCGCGGGTCGCCGTGAGGACGGTGACCTCGGCGCCGAGCTCGAGCAGGGTGGCGATCGTCCCGCCCGACACGAGGGTCTCGTCGTCGGGGTGGGCGTGCACGAACAGGACGCGCTCTGGGCGGGTGACGGGGGCCTCGGACATCGGGGACCAGCGTACGGGAACGCCCTAGCGCGGGGTCACGATGTAGGTCGCGGTGACCCCGGCGTCGGTCTTCGCGACGGTCAGGACGACGCGGTACCCGTCGCTCCGGAACAGGCCGAACGCGCTCGTCGAGTCCGCCCGCTGCACTGACTCGGTGTACCCGGCACCGGTCAGGGCGTCGGCCGCGGCCTGGAACCCGTCGACCGACCCGACCCGGACCTGGGCGACCCAGCCGGAGCCGTCCGGACCCGCTCCTCCGCCGAGGACCGTGCCGTCGACGAGCGGGACGTCCGTCGTCGGGAACCCGTCCGGGAGTTGCCCGTCCGAGGTCACCTTCGCTCCCTTGAGCGCCGTGTCCAGCGCGCCGTCGATGCCCCCGGCGACCGAGGCCATGCCGTCCTGGATCGCCTTGCCGTCGATGCCCTTGACGGTCTCGGACACGCCCGACGCGACGCTCGACCCGAAGTCGGTGGCCTGCTTGACGGACTCGGACGAGCAGCCGCTCAGCCCGGCGAGGGCGATGCCGGCGGCGACGGCGGCGATCAGGGTGCGGGTCGGGGTACGCATGCGCAGCACCATAGATGGTCCGACGGGAGGCCCGGCGCGTGTTCGCTGTGAACCTCCCGTCCGGCGGCGGTCAGGCCAGGTACGCGCGCGCCGCGGCCACCGCCGCGTCGACGCCGACCGGGATCGCCGTCTCGGCCTGGGGTGCGTAGAACGGCGAGTGGTTGCTCGGGATGTCCCGGCCGGTGCGGAACAGCTCCGGGTCGGTGATGCCGGTGAACCAGTAGACGATCGGCACGCCCGCAGCGGTGGCCAGCTGGCCGACGTCCTCGGACGCCATGGCGAGGCCGGACTCGAGGTCGATCGCGTTCGGCACCGCGGCACCGACGGCCGCGAGGACCTTCGCCGCCTGCTCCGGGTCGTTCACGAGCACGTCCGCTCCCGGCGAGCGCTCGATGGTCGGCGCCGGGAGGCCGCCCGCCTCGCTCTCGGCGCGGACGATCCGCTCGATCGAGCTGATGATCCGGGCGCGGGTCTCCTCGTTCCGGGCGCGCGTCGAGATCTCGATGACCGCCTGGTCCGGGATGATGTTGGCGCGGGTCCCGGAGTGGAACGAGCCCACGGTGACGACGCCGGCGTCGCTCGGTGCGACCTCGCGCGCGACGACCGTCTGCAGCCGCACCACCGCGGATGCGGCGGTGACGATCGGGTCGAGGGACGCCTGCGGTGCCGAGCCGTGCGCCCCGCGGCCGGTGAACGTCACGGTCAG
Source organism: Curtobacterium sp. B8 (assembly GCF_000333315.1). NCBI lineage: Bacteria > Bacillati > Actinomycetota > Actinomycetes > Micrococcales > Microbacteriaceae > Curtobacterium > Curtobacterium sp. B8. The sequence goes on along the minus strand of NZ_BACW01000668.1, from coordinate 1,819 downwards.
CCGGTCGCTCGACGCCATGACCGGCCCGGAGCCGACCGCGACGGTGCCGACCGGTGCGGGTGCGGAGTGCTGACCGAGGACGACGTCGGGCTGCGGGAAGCGCTCGACGAGCCCGTCGTCGATCATCGCGCGGGCTCCGGAGATGACCTCCTCCGCCGGCTGGAACACCGCGACGACCGTGCCGTGCCACTCGTCGGTCGTCGCGACGAGGCGTTCGAGCGTGCCGAGCAGCCACGTGACGTGGATGTCGTGGCCGCAGGCGTGCATCGTCGCCACGGTGGCGCCCGACTCGTCCTGGCCGGTGTGCTCGCTCGCGTACGGCAGCCCGGTGCGCTCCTGCACGGGCAGCCCGTCCATGTCGGCGCGGAGCCAGATGGTCGGTCCCTCGCCGTTCGTCAGGACCGCGACGACGCCCGTGCCGCCGACGCCCGTCGTGACCGCGACACCGGACAGCTCCGCGAGCCGCTCGGCGATCACCCCCGCCGTCCGGGTCTCCTGGAAGCCGAGCTCCGGGTGTGCGTGCAGGTCCTGGTAGATGGCAAGCAGATCGAACGTCACCCGTCCACCGTACAACCGAGCCGTGGGACGCCGACGGCCCGGCCACCTCGACGGGGTGACCGGGCCGACGGACGGAGGACGGGCCTCCAGGCTGATGCTGACCCGACGCTCCAACGCGACGGGCCTACGCGACGTGCCTACGCATCCTGGCGCTTGAGGCGGGCGTACGCGCGCTGGCGGGCCTGCGCGTCCAGCTCGACCTTGCGGATGCGGACGGCGTCCGGCGTGACCTCGACGCACTCGTCCTCGCGGGCGAACTCGAGGCACTCCTCGAGCGACAGCTGCCGCGACGGGGTCATCGACTCGAAGGTGTCGGCCGTCGACGAACGCATGTTCGTCAGCTTCTTCTCCTTCGTGATGTTCACGTCCATGTCGTCGGCGCGCGAGTTCTCGCCGATGACCATGCCCTCGTAGACCTCCTCCGTCGGGTTGACGAAGAACGTCATCCGCTCCTGGAGGTTCGTGATGGCGAACGGCGTGACGACACCGGAACGGTCGGACACGATGGAGCCGTTGATGCGGGTCTGGATCGGGCCGGCCCACTCGCCGTAGCCGTGCGAGATCGCGTTCGCGATGCCGGTGCCGCGGGTCTCGGTGAGGAACGAGGTGCGGAAGCCGATGAGGCCGCGCGACGGCACGATGAACTCCATGCGGATCCACCCGGTGCCGTGGTTCACCATGTTCTCCATGCGGCCCTTGCGGGCGGCCATGAGCTGGGTGATGGCACCGAGGTGCTCTTCCGGCGTGTCGATCGTCATGTGCTCGTACGGCTCGAGGAGCTTGCCGTTCTCGTCGCGCTTGGTGACGACCTGCGGCTTGCCGACCGTGAGCTCGTAGCCTTCACGACGCATCTGCTCGACGAGGATGGCGAGCGCCAGCTCACCGCGGCCCTGGACCTCCCACGCATCCGGGCGGCCGATGTCCTGGACCTTGAGCGAGACGTTGCCGACGAGCTCGCGGTCGAGGCGGTCCTTGACCATGCGCGCGGTGAGCTTGTGGCCCTTGACCTTGCCGACGAGCGGGCTGGTGTTCGTGCCGATCGTCATCGAGATCGCCGGGTCGTCGACCGTGATGGTCGGCAGCGGGCGGACGTCCTCGGGGTCGGTCAGCGTCTCGCCGATGGTGATGTCCTCGAAGCCGGCGACGGCGACGATGTCACCGGGGTCCCGCGGACTCGGCCGGGTAGCGGTCGAGGGCCTTCGTGATGAGCAGCTCGGTGATGCGGGCGGTCTGGGACGAGCCGTCGTGCTTGACCCACGCG
>NZ_BACW01000669.1:0-3622 GCF_000333315.1 Curtobacterium sp. B8 | reverse complement strand
ATCGACGCCGCCCCTGCGAGCACGCCTGACGCGTACCTCCGCCTGCACCTGCTCAGCCACCTGCACGTCCGCCCGAACGAGGTGAACCTCGACGGCGTGTTCGCGCACCTGCCGATCGTCGCGTGGACCAACGCGGGCCCCGTCGCCCCCGCGGACCTCACCCGCCTCCGTCCGGCGCTCCAGCGGGCCGGGATCGCGGTGCACGCGATCGACAAGTTCCCGCGCCTGGTCGACTACGTCGTGCCGGACCGCGTGCGCATCGGCGACGCCAACCGCGTGCGCCTCGGTGCACACCTCGCCCCCGGGACCACCGTCATGCACGAGGGCTTCGTGAACTTCAACGCCGGCACCCTCGGCGACGCCATGATCGAGGGACGTGTCTCGCAGGGTGTCGTCGTCGGCGACGGCACCGACATCGGCGGCGGCGCGTCCATCATGGGCACGCTCTCCGGCGGAGGGACCCACCGCGTCTCCCTCGGCGCGCGGGCACTCCTCGGGGCGAACGCGGGGCTCGGCATCTCCCTCGGCGACGACTCCGTGGTCGAGGCCGGTCTCTACGTGACGGCCGGCACGAAGGTCGTCCTCGTCGGTACCGCCCCGAACCCGGACGGAACGGCGAAGACCGTCAAGGCCGCCGAGCTGTCGGGCACGCCGAACATCCTGTTCCGCCGCAACTCCGTGACCGGCGCGGTCGAGGCCCTGCAGCGCCAGGGGCAGGGCATCCAGCTCAACACCGCGTTGCACGCGTAGCGCCACGCGCACGCGCACCCGATCGGAGGCCCGGTGCCGGTCCACGCGACCGGCACCGGGCCTCCAGGCGGTGGCGGTCGCGATCGTCAGTGAACACGCCCACCGCGCGCCGGACTGCACGCACCCGTGCGCCTGCGCCGGCCGGTGCGAGCGGTCACGACGCCCCGCTCACGTTCGCCGGACGGTCAAGAACTGTCGTCCTCGGCGCCGCCACCCGACAGATCGTGACCGCTCGGCGGACCTGAGCGGGGTGTCGCGACCGACCCCGGACCCCGGACCCCGGACCCCGGACCGCGGCGCCGCCCGACGCCTACCGCGCCGGCAGGTCCCGCTCGGGGTGCCCCACGTACAGCTGCTGCGGACGCCCGATCTTGTTCAGCGGGTCGTTGTTCAGCTCCCGCCACTGCGCGATCCACCCCGGCAGACGCCCGATGGCGAACAGCACCGTGAACATCCGCGGCGGGAAGCCCATCGCCTTGTAGATGATGCCCGTGTAGAAGTCGACGTTCGGGTAGAGCTTGCGGCTGACGAAGTACTCGTCCTCGAGCGCGATCTGCTCGAGCTCCATCGCGATGTCGAGCAGGTCGTCCTGCACGCCGAGCGCCTCGAGCACCTCGTGCGCGGACTCCTTCACGAGCTTCGCGCGCGGATCGTAGTTCTTGTACACGCGGTGCCCGAAGCCCATGAGCTTCACGCCGCGCTCCTTGTTCTTCACCCGCTCGACGAACCGCGACACCGGCTCGCCGGAGTCCTTGATCTGCTGGAGCATCTCGAGCACGGCCTCGTTCGCACCGCCGTGGAGCGGCCCGTACAGGGCGTTGATGCCCGCCGAGATCGAGGCGAACATGTTCGCCTTCGTCGACCCGACCAGGCGCACCGTCGCGGTCGAGGCGTTCTGCTCGTGGTCCTCGTGCAGGATGAGCAGCCGCTCGAGCGCCTTCGACAGCACCGGGTTCGGCACGTACGTCTCGGCCATGGTGCCGAAGTTCAGTCGGAGGAAGTTGTCGACGAACGACAGCGAGTTGTCCGGGTAGAGGAACGCCTGGCCGATCGCCTTCTTGTGCGCGTAGGCGGCGATGACCGGGAGCTTCGCGAGGAGCCGGACGGTCTGGAGCTCGACCTTCTCGGGGTCGTCGACTTCCATGTCGGCCTCGTAGTACGTCGACAGGGCGCTCACCGCGCTGGAGAGGACCGACATCGGGTGCGCCGAGTGCGGGAGGGCGTCGAACAGGCGACGGAGGTCCTCGTGCAGCAGCGTGTGCCGCCGGATCCGCGCGTCGAAGGACTCCAGCTCGGCCGCGGTGGGCAACTCGCCGTAGATGAGGAGCCAGGCGACCTCGAGGAAGGTGCAGTTCGACGCCACCTGGTCGATCGGGTAGCCGCGGTAGCGCAGGATCCCCTGGTCGCCGTCGATGTACGTGATCGCGCTCTTCGTCGAGCCGGTGTTCACGAAGCCGTAGTCGAGGGTGTTCATCCCCGTCTGCTTCTTGAAGGTCGAGATGTCCACCGTGGACGCACCGTCGACGCTCGGCAGGATCGGGAACTCCGCCGAGCCACCCGGGTACGTCAGCGTCGCGGTCGCGGTCTGCTGCTCGGCAGCCGGGCTCACGGGGACGGGCGTGGTGGGCGGTGTGGCCGTCTTCTGAGCGTCGTTGGCAGTGTCAGTCACGGTGACAGCCTAATCGCGCGCACTGTCGGTCGTGCACACCCCCGTGCTCCGGGATTGGTGGGAACCACGGATTGCGCTGGCAGCGCACCACGTGGTGCGCGCCGGACGGGAGGCACGACACCCGCCCGACGGACCCCGTTCAGTCCGCGTCCACCCGGCCCACACGTCGGCCGCTCGCGAGCCGCTGCGCGGCCGCGGCGATCCGGTCGTCGGTGGCGGTGAGCGCCACCCGGACGTGCTCGGCCCCGGCAGCGCCGTAGAAGGTGCCGGGAGCGACGAGGATACCGTGGTCGGCCAGCCAGGCGACGGTGTCGAGCGCGGGTTCGCCCCGCGTCACCCAGAGGTAGAGCCCGGCCTCGCTGTGGTCGATCCGGAAGCCGGCGCCGTCGAGTGCCCGTCGGAGCATGTTCCGCCGGGTGCGGTAGCGCGCCTTCTGCTGCTGCACGTGGGACTCGTCCTCGAGCGCGACGATCATCGCCTGCTGCACGGGCAGCGGCGGCATCATGCCGGTGTGCTTGCGGACGGCGAGGACGTCCGCGAGCAGGTCGGCGTCGCCGGCCACGAACGCCGCCCGGTACCCGGCGAGGTTCGACTGCTTCGAGAGCGAGTAGACGCTGAGGACACCCGCGAGCGAGTCGCCCACGACCCGGGGGTCGAGGATGGTCGGCGTCGGAGCGGCGTCGTACGGCGGCTCCCACCCGAGCTCGGCGTAGCACTCGTCGCCGACGATGACCGCACCGAGCTCCCGTGCACGCTCGACCGCGGCCCGGAGCTGCTCGACCGAGAGCACGCGGCCGTCGGGGTTCCCCGGGGAGTTCAGCCAGACGAGCTTCGTCGTGGCGGGCCACGCGGCAGGGTCGTCGGAGGCGAACGCAGTGGCACCGACGAGCGCGGCACCGAGCTCGTACGTCGGGTACGCGGCCTCGGGGAACACGACGGTGTCGCCGCGGCCGATGCCGAGCCAGAGCGCGAGGCCCGCGATGAACTCCTTCGACCCGATGGTCGGCAGCACCTGGTCCGCGGTCAGCGTCACGCCCTGCCGGCGGCCGTACCAGGCGGCGATGGCTTCGCGCAGGGCGGGCGTCCCGGCGACCTGCGGGTAGGCGTGCGCGTCGGTGGCCTCGGCGAGCGCGCGACGGACGAGTTCGGGCGTCGGGTCGACGGGCGAGCCGACGCTGAGGTCGACGATGCCGCCCTCGTGCG